>CABQHF010000107.1 GCA_902463905.1 uncultured Faecalibacterium sp.
TGCCGGTGCCGCCGATGACGCCGATGGTCTGGCCGCGCTTGGCGGTAAAGCTGATGTCGGACAGGCTGGGTGCGCCGGCCCCGGCATAGGTCAGGCTCACATGGTCAAAGCGCACGGCGTCACCGGCCTTGTCGGCGGGCACCTCGCTGCGCAGCTCGGCGGGGAAGTCCATGCCGGGCTTGGTGTCCAGCACAGCCTGCACACGGCCGGCGCAGGCCAGCGCTTTGCTCACCTGCACGATCAGGTTGGCCAGCTTGACCAGCTCGATCAGGATCTGGTTCATATAATTCACCAACGCGATCACGTCGCCGGAGGCCATGCCGCCCACGTTGATCTCGATGCTGCCCACATACAGCAGCGCCACGATGGCAATGTTGATGATCACATAGGTCAGCGGGCTCATCAGGGCCGAAAGATGGCCCACATGGAGCTGCATTTTAGTCAGCAGGTCGTTGGCGTTCTCGAAGCGGTCGATCTCGTCCTGCTCCTTGTCAAAGGCACGCACCACGCGCACACCGGTCAGGTTCTCGCGGGTCAGGCCCAGCACACGGTCCAGCCGCACCTGCGCGGTCTTGTACAGCGGGCGGGTGATGACCATCACGCCGAACACCACCACGCTCAGCAGTGGGATGGCCACCACGAAGATCAGGGCGGCCCGCGCGTTGACCGTGAAGGCCATGACCATGGCACCGATCACCACAAAGGGGCTGCGCAGGAACAGGCGCAAAAACAGGTTCAAGCCGCTCTGCACCTGGTTGATGTCGCTGGTCATGCGGGTGATGAGGGTGCTGGTGCCCAGGGTGTCCATCTCCGAAAAGCTCAGGCTCTGGATGTGGGCAAACAGGGCATGCCGCAGGGAAGTGGAGTAGCCCACCGCCGCCTTGGCGGAAAAATACTGCGCCGTGAGGCTGCAGGTCAGGCCGATGACGGCCAGCAGAAGCAGGATGCCGCACCGCACCAGGATGTAGTGCAGGTCGTGGGCGGCAATGCCCACGTTGACGATATCGGCCATGACCAGCGGCACGAACAGGTCAAATGTGGCTTCCAGCATCTTGAACAGGGGGGCAAGCACGCTTTCGCGCTTGTAGTCCCTCAGATAGCCAAGCATGTTGTTCAAGGCTATTTCCTCCTTTTCTGATCCCGGTATTCTGGGATTTTACCTATTATAGCGCACATGACCCAAAAAAACCATACGTTTGCCGGTATAGATGCAGAGCCAAAGCGCAGGTTTTCCGTTGAGAAAGATGGAAAATCCTGCTATACTAGGAGGTGACACTGAAGGAAAGCAGGAAACATACAATGGCAAGAAGAACAGACGGCGGGGTGCGCTTCCGCCCGGTGGGCAGCAGCCGGCACCCGCGCACGCCGGTGCGCTACAGCCCCGGCGGCACCGGCTGCCCGGCGATCGAGCAGGCAGTGGAGGGGCTGTACCAAGGGCAGAATGAGGAGAGCTTCTGGGCGCTGATGGGGGCACTGAACTATGCGTTGGAGCTGGAGACCCATGTTCTGGTGCCGCTGCAGACGGCCCTTGGTACCCCGTCCACCCCGGCACCCTGGGCCGAGAACCCCGTCCCGCAGAAAAAGGCCGAGGGCCTTGCACCCTGGACCCTGAAAAACAACAAGGATCGCACCTGGCTGCCGCTGTTCACCTCCAGCGCAGCTGCCGGGGCTGACCGCAGCACCGCTGCCCGCCCCATGGCAGACTACACCTTACAGGACGCCATGGAGCTGGCCCTGAGCACGCCGGGCATCGACGGCGTGGTTATCGACCCGTGGGGCCACTCGGCCACGCTGGACGGGGCACTGCTCAACGGCTTGCTCCACGCGGGCCACAGCCCGGAGGAACCGGGAGACGAAGAGGTGGAGGCCGGCCGGGATGCCGCCCGCGCCGGGGACTGGCGCATGGCGGCCGACCACTACGACGAAGCCGCCCAGCAGGGCAATGCCATGGGGCTTTCGCTGCTGGCCGACTGCCTGTACCGGGGCCGGGGCGAGATGCAGAACAAGACCGAGGCCCGCCGGATGTGGCGCACCGCCGCCGACCACGGCGAGGTGCTGGCCATGCTGTCGCTGGGCGAGGACTGCGCTGCCCGGGGCGAAGCGGGCAAGGCCCTGCTGTACTACCGCAAAGCCCGGCAGACGGCGCAGAGCATGCCGGACATCGAGTATACCCCGCGCATCTGTCTGCGCCTTGCCCAGGCCGAGACCCGCTACGTCTCGGCCAAAAAGGCCATGGCACTGGCGGCAGAGGCCGCCCAGGGCTTTGCCATCCTGGCCCGGGAGAAGGAACCGGATGCGGCCGAATTGCAGGCAGAAGCGGAACAGCTGCTGCGGGAACTGGCCGATCCGAAGCCCCGGAATACGGCCTACAACATAGATTCTTTACAATTGGACTAAAAAATGGTCACAGGCATCGGGTAAGATGATCAGGTGAATAAAATGCTTTGGCGGACGGGATGCGCCGCAAAGAGAGGAAAACGATATGAGCAAAGTGATCGGCATTGACCTTGGCACAACAAATTCCTGTGTGGCGGTGGTGGAAGGCGGCAAGCCTGTGGTCATCACCAACGCAGAGGGCGAGCGCACCACCCCCAGCGTGGTGGCCTTTACCAAAGACGGCGAGCGTCTGGTGGGCGGCGCGGCCAAGCGGCAGATCGCCACCAACTCCGGACGCACCGTGACCAGCATCAAGCGCCACATGGGCAGCGATTACCGGGTGCACATCGACGGCAAGGACCTGACCCCGCAGGAGATCAGCGCCATGATCCTGGCCAAGATCCGCCGCGACGCCGAGAGTTATCTGGGCGAGCCGGTGACCGAGGCCGTTATCACGGTGCCCGCCTACTTCGACGACAGCCAGCGCAAGGCTACCCAGGACGCCGGACGCATCGCGGGCCTGAACGTGCTGCGCATCATCAACGAGCCGACGGCTGCCGCTGTGGCCTACGGCCTGGACAACGAAGCACCCCAGAAGATCCTGGTGTATGATCTGGGCGGCGGCACCTTTGACGTGTCCATCATCGAGATCGAGGACGGTACTTTTACAGTGCTGGCCACCGGCGGCGACACCCATCTGGGCGGCGATGACTTTGACGAGCGCATCGTGGAGTACGCTGTGGCCGAGTTCAAGAAGTCCGACCGCATCGACCTCTCCCGCGATCCGGCTGCGATGGGCCGCCTGAAGGAGGAAGCGGAAAAGGCCAAGAAGGAGCTGTCCAGTGCACCCTCCGCGCAGCTGAACCTGCCCTTCATCGCGGTGGGCAAGGACGGCCCCCACCATCTGGATCTGTCGCTGTCCCGCCCGCAGTTCGAGATGATGACCGGTGACCTGCTGGCCCGCACCGTGACCCCGGTGCAGAACGCCCTGCGGGATGCCGGGATCTCCGCCAGCCAGCTGGGCAAGGTGCTGCTGGTGGGCGGCAGCACCCGCATGCCCGCCGTGGAGCGCCAGGTGCGGGAGCTGCTGGGCTGCGAGCCCAGCCACAGCCTGAACCCGGACGAGTGCGTGGCCATGGGTGCCGCCGTGCAGGGCGGTCTGCTGCAGGGCGGCGGCAAGCTGGCTGGTGCTACCGGTGCCGCCGCACAGGGTCTGGTGCTGATGGATGTCACCCCGCTCACCCTGTCCATTGAGACGCTGGGCGGCGTGGCCACCCCGCTGATCACCCGCAACAGCATGATCCCCACCCGCAAGAGCCAGATCTTTACCACGGCACGCCCCATGCAGACCAGCGTGGAGATCAACGTGCTGCAGGGCGAGCGCCACTTTGCCCGCGACAACAAGAGCCTGGGCAAGTTCAAGCTCAACGGCATCCGGGCCAGCTTCTCTTCCAAGCCGCAGATCGAGGTCACCTTTGACATCGACGTCAACGGCGTGGTCAAGGTGTCGGCCAAGGATCTGGGCACCGGCCGGGAGCAGAACATCACCATCACCGGCAGCACGAACCTGTCCGAAAACGAGATCCAGCGCGCTATGGCGGATGCCGCGGCCTACGAGGCCGAGGACAGCCGCCGCAAGGAGCGGCTGGAGCTGCACAACCAGGCCGAGGTGCTGGCCTACAAGGTGGACGAGGCCTTGTCCAAGTGCAAAAAGGAGCTGGACCGCGACGAAAAGAACCGCATCAAGACCGATGTGGCCAACCTGCGCCGCTGCCTGCGCAAGGACAAGCCTGAGAAGATGAACGAGACCGAGGAAGCGGCCCTGCGGCAGGCCAAGAGCCAGCTGGAGGAAAGCGCCAACCACCTGATGATGCTGTATGCGGCAGAGCAGGGGCAGGATAACTCTTCGGACGGCAGTACCCTGTAAATAAAACAGACAAAGCGGAACGGCATGTGCGCCGTTCCGCTTTTTTGATACGACAAAAGGCCGCTGCACGGTGTTGCGTGCAGCGGCCTTTGTATTGATCGGATTTACAGCATCTTGGAGAGGAACGCCTTCAGGCGCGGATGCTTGGGGTTGGAGAACAGCTCCTGCGGGGGCTCGTCCTCCTGGATCTGGCCGCCGTCGATGAAGATCACGCGGTTGGACACCTCGCGGGCAAAGCCCATCTCGTGGGTGACCACCAGCATGGTGATGCCGGTGTGGGCCAGTTCCTTCATCAGCTCCAGTACCTCGCCCACCATCTCAGGGTCCAGGGCGCTGGTGGGCTCGTCGAACAGGATCACGTCCGGGTCCATAGCCAGAGCGCGGGCAATGGCTATGCGCTGTTGCTGGCCGCCGGACAGGCTCTTGGGGTAGACGTTGGCCTTGTCGGCCAGACCCACACGGGCCAGCAGTTCGTCAGCACGCTTGGAAATGGCTTCCTTGTCCTTCAGCTTGAGCAGGCTGGGGGCCAATTCCAGGTTCTTCTTCACGGTCAGGTGGGGGAAGAGGTTGAAGTGCTGGAACACCATGCCCATCTTCTGGCGCACGGCGTCGATGTGGGCCTCGTCCACCTCGGTGCCCTCAAACCGGATGCTGCCGCTGGTGGGGATCTCCAGCCGGTTCAGGCAGCGCAGGAAGGTGGACTTGCCGCAGCCGGAAGGTCCGATCAGGCACACCACGTCGCCGCGGTAGATGTCGATGTCGATGCCCTTGAGCACGTCCAGGGTGGGGGTGGGCTGCTTTGCGCCCTTTTTCTTCACGCCGCCGTAGGTCTTGGTCAGACCACGGACTTCCAGGATCTTATCGGTCACTTTGTGCCAGCCTCCTCTCAAACTTGCCCAGCAGCCAGGTAAGCAGCATCACCAGTACCAGGTAAATGGCTGCAACGCCCAGCAGGGGGAACATGGCGTCGTAGGTGCGGTTCATAATGCCCTGTGCGGCGTACAGCAGCTCCTTGCCGCCAATGACCGTGATCAGGGAGGTATCCTTCAGCAGAACGATGAATTCGTTGCCCAGGGCAGGCAGCACCGCACGGATGGCCTGGGGAATGATGATCACCACCATAGTGGTCATGTAGTTCAGGCCCAGGCTGCGGCCGGCCTCCATCTGGCCCGGGTCCACGGCCATCAGGCCGCCTCGGATGATCTCGGACACATAGGCACCGGAGTTGATGCCCAGGGTCAGGGCACCTACCATGGTAAAGTTGCGGCTGTTGGAAAAGATGACCATGCTCATGATCAGCAGCTGCACCATCATAGGGGTGCCGCGGATGATGGTGGCGTACACCTCGCACACTGCGTTGAAGAAGCCCAGCACCGGGTTCTTGTGGCCGGGACGCTGCTGGTCGTGGGTCACACGGACCATGGCCACCACACTGCCCAGCACCACGCCCAGGGCCAATGCAATGGCGGTGACCAGCAGGGTGGTGCCTACGCCATCAATGTACTGGAGCCAGCGGTCCTTCAGGAGAAAGGCCTGATAAAATTTGTAAAAGACCTCCTGCCCGAAGGTCAGGCTCGTGCCGCTGTTCAGCAGCTCTTTGAGCAGTTCGTATTGAGCAGCCATTCACATCCTCGCTTTCTGTCTGTGGGATCTTGTTGGTGGGTTGATGGGGACCCGAGTCCCCGAAAAAAGGGAGGAGCCCCCTGAAAAGGGCCGCCTCCCGGTGTTGCACTCGTGGCAGCTGCTTACTCTGCAGTGATGTACTTGTCCACGATGGACTGCAGGGTGCCGTCAGCCTTCAGCTCCTCCAGAGCAGCGTTGATGGCATCCTCCAGGGCAGAGCCCTTGGCCAGGCCGATGGCGTAGTCCTCCTCGGCGTAGCTGGTGTCCAGCACCTTCAGGCCGGGGTTGGCGGCCACATATTCCTTGGCAGGGGCGTTGTCGATGACCACAGCGTCCACCTGGCCGTTGTTCAGGGCCTGCACGGCGGTCAGGCCGCTGTCGTAGGCCACCACGGCGTCATCGCCGAAGTCGTCGGAGCAGTAGATGTAGCCGGTGGTGCCGCGCTGGGTGCCGATCTTTTTGCCGGCCAGGTCATCGGGAGAAGCAATGTCGGAGCCATTGGGCACGATGATGGACTGGATGCCGGTAGCGTAGCTGTCGGAGAAGTCCATCACAGCCTTGCGCTCGTCGGTAACGGTAACGCCAGCCATGACCATATCAGCCTTGCCCTGCTGCACGCTGAGCAGTGCGGCGTCAAAGTCCATGTCGTCCACCTGCAGCTCCAGGCCCAGCTTTTCAGCAATGGCCTTGGCGGTGTCGATGTCGATGCCCTCGATGTCACCGGAGTCGGTGGTCATCTCGTAGGGAGGGAAGGTGGCGTTGGTGGCCATGGTCAGCTTGCCAGCCACCACGGTGGCCAGGCTGCCAGAAGCAGAGCTGGAAGCAGCTGCGCTGCTGGCTACAGAAGAAGCTACGCTGGAAGAAGCACCACCGCAGGCGGTCAGGGCCAGGGCAGCAGCGGAAACGGCGGCAGCAGCCAGGAAGCTGCGACGAGAGATCTTTTTCATATTCAAACACTCCTCTATGCACTGTATAATCTTACAACCGCCGGAAGGATGCGAATCATCGATGTTCCGGTCAATGCACTTAGTATAGTTTGAACAAAATGAAAAGTCAATAGTTGTGCATAATAATTCGTAAAATAAAAATTGTTTTCCTGAAAATATGCAAAAATCCATTTAATGTATGAATATATGCAAGAAAATCCAGCTTTTTACCGGGGCGTTACAGCCAGCGGGCAATCTCATCCCTGCTGCGCTTGGGCACGCAGTAGTCCCGGTTTTCATCCAGGTAGTATTTTACCCCGGTCTCCGGGGTCATGGGCACCACCCGGGCAGCGTGGGTGGGGTAGCCAAAGGCCACCATGCAGGCCAGCTTCAGCGGCTCTTTGATG
>CABQHF010000108.1 GCA_902463905.1 uncultured Faecalibacterium sp.
GCCTGCTGCTGTTCACCTCCGACTGGGCCGTGCGCTGGGCCGAGACCCACAACGAAACGCTGGAACTGAGCGAGTTCGGCAACATATAACTTGTCGGGGCAATGCCCCTCCATCTCGCCTGCGCGAGACCGTTCGGTCGCTTAAAAGCCCCACCGGGGCTTTCATTGCTCCACTTCGTTACGCAAACGCGAATCTGTTTCAAGAGAGCTGCTGTGTGGGGCAACCCCCTGCGCTGCGGCTTTTTTTGAATAAACCAAAAAATACATCAAAGGATGCCAGCATCGGAATGAAGGGTTCCCATTGCGGGGAACACTGCTGGCAGGAGGGTAAGTATATGAAGAATCTCCAAATCGGCAAGAGCGGCATCGAGGTGCCGTTCCTCGGCATGGGCACCTGGGCCATCGGCGGCGGTGCCTGGTGGGGCGACAACGACGATAGTCTGTCGGTCAAGGCCATCCAGACCGCCGTGGAACAGGGCATCCGGTGGATCGACACCGCGCCCATCTACGGCCTGTACCACAGCGAAGAAGTGGTGGGCGAAGCCATGAAGCACATCGACCGCGACAAGGTGGTGCTGTCCACCAAGTGCGGCCTGGAGTGGCGGCACGAGACTCCCGTACTGCACAAGGTGGTGGACGGCGTGACCGTGTACCGTGACCTGTCGGCCCAGAGCATCATCGAGGATGTGGAGGACAGCCTGCGCCGCCTGCACACCGACCATCTGGACGTGCTGTACACCCACTGGCAGTCCCCTGACTTTGGCCTGTACCCGCTGGAGGCCACGGTGGAAGCCATGATGAAGCTGAAGGAGCAGGGCAAGATCCGCGCCATCGGTGCTTCCAACGTCACCTCCGACATCATCCGGGGCTACTGCCGCTACGGCCAGCTGGACGTCATTCAGGAAAAGTACAGCCTGCTGACCCGCCGCATTGAAAAGCAGCTGCTGCCCACCTGCAAGGAGCTGGGCGTGTCGGTGCAGGCCTACTCCCCGCTGGAGCAGGGCCTGCTGACCGGCAAGGTGACCATGGACACCACCTACCCGGAGGGCAGCACCCGCAACTCGAACCCCAGCTTCCTGCCTGCACGCCGGGCACAGGCCCTTGCCATGCTGAACAACTGGCAGGATCTGACCGAGAAGTACCACTGCACCATGGCCCAGCTGGTCATCGCCCTGACCGCCCGCATGGTGCCCGGCCTGTTCGTGCTGTGCGGTGCCCGCACCCCGCAGCAGGCTGCCGACAACGCCGGTGCGATGCACATCCATCTGGACGGTGCCGACGCCGTGCGCATGAAGTGGGATGTGGATTCCATTTCCTGAGTTTTCCCTGCAAACACCAAGCCCCCTCAGAGCCGCAGCTCCGAGGGGGCTTTTGCTATGATACGGGATCGCTTCAGGTAATTTGCAGCATCGCCTGCAATTTTGTTTTGGCGCGGTAGTAGGTCACCCGTGCCCAGGCGGCATTGTGGCCAAAAATGGCTCCGATATCCTCAAAGGACAGCTCGCCGAACACCCGCAGGCTGAACACCTCTTTATAGGGTTCTTCCAGCGTGTGCAGGCACTGGTGCACCGTAAAGGCGGCATCCTTGTCCACCAGCAGCTGGGCAATGTCCGGCGTGTCGGCGGCCTTTGTCTCTGCGTCCTCCAGCGGGGCGGCGTGCTTTGCCTTGCGGCAGTGGTCGTAATAGCAGTTGCGCGCCACCGTGAACAGCCACGCCCGCACATCCTGTTTTCCGTCAAAGTTCTTCAGGCCGTCCAGCGCCTTGAAGAAGGTCTCCTGGGTCAGCTCTTCGGCCAGTGTCTCCGAGCGGGTCAGGCCCTGCAGAAACAGGTACACGTCCCGGAAATAGAGCCGGTAAATGGTTTCCATGTCCATAATCAGCCCTTCTTAAAGTCGTGCCCATATTGTTCCTCGGTGCCGTACCCGTACCGCACGGTGCCGTCCGGGTTCTCCCCCGCAATGAATCGTTCCACCTGCTGGCCGCCGCTGTAATAGCGCGTTCCGTCCGCGCACTCCACGGCCAGCACCTGGGTGCGGGAGACGGCGATCTCTGTGGACACGGTCTCGGAGCCGGTCAGCTTTGTCAGCGCGGCATGGAGGCCGGGGAAGGTATACCGCATGGCCCGGACGGTGATGTATTCCTTGCCCCAGCTGAACCCGCCCTCGGTCTCCAGCCGGACATTCTCGCCCTGCACTTCCAGCACGCAGAGGTTTGCGCCATCCTCCTTTTTGTTGTAGAGCCAGATCCCGGCTTCCTCCGCCGTCACCGGCGTGCTGAGGTTGCCCATCCAGAACACCAGCACCACGGCGCACAGCACCGCCAGCACGGCGGCTGCGGCCGTAAGGATGCTCTTTTTGCGCAAAGATGCACGGATGCCTTTCAGCGGGGCATCCGGCTGGGGTTCCGGCTGCACCGGCACCGGCAGCTGCATCTGCTCCAGCTCGGCGCGGCAGGCTTCGCATTCCTGCAAATGCTCTTCCACCAGTGCCGTACTGGCCGGGCTTGCCATGTGCTCGGCGTACAGCGGCAGCAGATCCCGGATGACTTCACAATCCAGTTTCATCGCCTTTTCCTCCTTTTCGGGCTGTTTCACCACAATAACGCATAAAAAGAGAAAACGTTACAGGGTTTTTGATTTTTTCAGCGTCCGACAAACTGGAATTGTCTTACTTCTTGTCATTGAAGTAGATGATAAAAGCACCCATTACTGCAATAGCAATGAGCAATCCAAACTCAACCCAATTACCTAAAAGTTCAAGTCCTACGACCATACCTAAATAACCAACAATCAATGTAACGATTGCTGCCAAAATCGCTTTACCCATATAATCACACTCCTTTGTCAAATTCCGATTTATTTTTATGTATTTTCCCTCCAGAACAATCCGCCGGAGGTCTGGAACAGCAGCCAGGGGTTCACGCTCTTGCTGCCCAGCTTATAGTCCATGGTCAGCTCTTCGCCCAGAGCACCCACGGCCTGGCCTTTTTCCACCGTCTGTCCCTCGGACACCGAGAGCGTTTGCAGGCCATACAGGTAGCTGCGCATCCCGGCACCGTGGTCGATGACCACCGTGTTGCCGGTGAGGGCAAGGTTCCGGGCCAGCACCACCACGCCGTTGGCCGGGGCACGGCAGGGCTCGCCGGGGATGGTGTAGAGTTTGGTGGAGTTGGAGCGGCTGCCCTGCTGGCCGTTCGTCACCTTCACCTGTCCGTAGTCCACCAGTGTCATGGAGTTTTCCGCCGGGTTCACGAAACCGCCGACCCACAGCTTCTCCCGCGCGGGGGCCTCGTACAGGCCCCAGACCGCATTGCGGAACTCGGTGTTGGCAGCGTCGGAAGCCGCAGCCTCCGGCTCCACCTCCACGGTGCCGAAATCCTTGGGCAGCACCACGATGGTGTGAGGGGTCACCTCACCGTTCACCGTGATGTTCACCTCATGCCCGCCGGAGGACGCATTATAGGCCGCCGGGATGTAGGCGCGCCAGCCGTCGGCGGCGCGCACACACTGCACGTTGCCAAGATCGGTCTCCACGGTGGGGGCGGTGTCGCCGGTCATTCCGGAGATGCGCACACCCACGATGCCGCCCTGCTCCACCCGCTCGGCGGAGAACGTGATGTCCGCGCTGGCCTGCAGGGTGAACCGGAAGGAATACCGGTACCACCCCGTGGGCTTTGCGGGGCGCTCCAACCCCAGATTTTTACGCAGGGCACCGGTGCTGCCGCCCTCGAACTGGGTGGCCATGCCGCCCTTGGGCACGCGCCAGAGGGTCATTGCGGCCTTGTATTCGCCGTTGGCCGGGAAGAGGAAGCTCTGGTATTCGCTCACGCTGCCGGCAAACACCACACTGCCGACCGCGGTCTGGATGGTCAGAGTGGTGTAGCTGGCCCAGTCCGGCAGAGTAATGTCCGGGTGCGCCGTGTACAGTGTGCCCAGCTTCTGCACCGTGAGGGTGGCAGGGCTGGCAAACACCTTGTCCAGCTTGCCGCCCAGCAGCGGCACCTGCCAGCAGAAGCCATTGGTCTCCAGCTCCTGGCCGCCGAACTGCGCGGCAGCATCCGGGCAGCCGCCCTGCGTGGTAAAGGCATAGCTCACCCCCATCACAGCCGCCAGCAGCAGGGCCACGCCCAGTGCAACGCTGATGATCCACAGCAGAAAACGCTTCATGTCCTTCTCCTTTTATGTAGCAAAAAGGCGCACCCGCGCAGCCTGTGGTCAGACTGCCGGTGCGCCCCCTTTTGTGTCCGGTTTTTGGTTTATTCTGCAGCATCCTCGGCAGGTGCCTCATCGGCAGCCTCCGGCTCGACCGTATCTGCATCGTCCTCGCCAAAGAGCAGACGCTCGTACTCGTCCAGTTCCTTTTCGCGGCGGCGCAGGTAGACAGCCACAGCAGCCAGTGCTCCGGCAACAGCAGCCAGGGCAGTGATCACGGCGATCAGGCAAGATTTCTTCATAGGTTCAGTACACTCCTTTTTTCGGTCGAAACGATGGTGTTTCAGCTTATTTTTCCAGCGGGAAGCCCGCAGCAGGACGTCTGCCTTCTTCCAGAGGAACGACAGCATCGGCAGTGCGCACCCGGCCAAAAAGGCCCTGTGCAGGCACTCCGTTCCGGGGGCTGCAGGCAGGCCCGCTTCCCCGCTATCTTGTGGTTATTATACCCGTTCCTGTCAAAAATTACAACCGTTGCGGGCAATTTTTTCTCACACTGTCCGCATTGCACAAATGCCTTTGGGCAGAGTGCCGGTTTTGTCCGCCTTTGTTTGGGCAGTTTGCCAGAAATGTCAGATCATTCCAGCATCAGGCCCTTGTAGGCCGCAAAGGCCCCAGGCAGCGTGTAGATGGTGCGCAGTTCCGCGCGGCTGGCCCAGACGCAGCCCGCCGGGGCCGCCTGCTCCGGCACCGTGAGCTGCGCGCCGGACAGCAGCCATTCGATGTGGGTAAAGATATGCTTGGCCGCCGGCAGGGCCTTTGGCACCGCAGCGCCAGTGTCAAGCCCAAGGGCCGCCAGCCTTGCCAGCACCTCGGCCTGCAGAAGGTGTTCGCCCTCCCACAGCACCGGCTGCCACAGCCCGGCCAGCAGGCCTTTTTCCGGCCGCTGCTGCACCAGAAAGCCCGCCGGGCTTTCCACCAGCGCCACCGTCACCGGCAGCACCTTGCGGGGCTTCGGCTTTGCCTTGTGGGGCAGCTCGGCGGTGGTTCCCGCCGCGCGGGCCTCGCACAGGGCTGCCAGCGGGCACTGCCCGCACAGCGGAGCACCGTTGGGCACGCAGACCAGCGCCCCCAGCTCCATCAGGGCCTGATTGTAATCCCCGGCCTTTTCCGGCGGCTGATGTTCCATCACGCGGGCAGTAAAGGCCTTTTTCACCTTCGGATCTGTAATGACACCGGGGTCATTATACAGGCGGGAAAACACCCGCAGCACATTGCCGTCCACCGCCGGCACCGGGATGCCAAAACTGATGGATGCAATGGCCCCGGCGGTGTAGTCCCCGATGCCGGGCAGGGCCCGCAGGGCGGCATAGTCGGCGGGCAGCTGGCCGCCGTACTGTTCGCAGACGATCTTTGCGGCCTTCTGCAGGTTGCGCACCCGGCTGTAGTAGCCAAGACCCTCCCACAGCTTGTGCAGCTTTTCCTCATCGCAGGCGGCCAGCGCCGGGATATCCGGCAGCGCCGCCAGAAAGCGATGGTAATAGGGCAGCACCGCCGACACCCGTGTCTGCTGCAGCATCACTTCGCTGAGCCAGACGTGGTAGGGCGTGGGGTCCTCCCGGAAGGGCAGGATGCGGCGGTTTTTGTAAAACCAGTCCAGCAGGGCCGGTGCAATGTTTTCCACTTGTTTTTGTCTCCTTGTTGAAAGTTAAGGGCGGGTCACTATTTATAATGCCCTCCGCGATGCTCTGGGCATAAATAGCGGAACTATATTTTATAGTCGTGTTTGTCGCGGCCTGCGGGCCGCTCCAAACACCTTTTCACAGATGGAGTCCCAACCGGCAGCAACTGCGCTATAGCAAAACCTGCCGCTAGCCGCACCGACCTTTCCCGTGAAAATGCAATCCCGGAAAGTCCGCAGACTTTCCGGGATTGCGCTATTTAAAATAATTCTTCCGCTGTCATTGCCAGAGCAACGCGGAGGCAATTCCCAATCGTTCTCAGAATCAGAAACCGTAAGCGGTGCGGGGGAACGGCAGCACGTCACGGATGTTCTGGATGCCCGTGAGGTACATGATCATGCGCTCGAAGCCCAGGCCGTAGCCGGCATGCTCCACGCCGCCGAACTTGCGCAGGTTGAGGTACCAGTCGTAGCTGGACTTGTCCAGACCCAGCTCGTCCATGCGGGCCACCAGCTTGTCGTAGTCCTCTTCACGCTGGCTGCCGCCGATCAGCTCGCCGATGCCGGGCACCAGCATATCGGCTGCGGCCACGGTCTTGCCGTCCGGGTTCTGCTTCATGTAGAAGCTCTTGATCTCCTTCGGGTAGTCGGTGACGAAGACGGGCTTCTTGAACACCACCTCGGTCAGGTAGCGCTCGTGCTCGGTCTGGATGTCCACGCCCCACTCCACGGGGAACTGGAACTTCTTGTTGTTCTTCTTCAGCACCTCGATGGCGTCGGTGTAGGTGATGCGGCCGAATTCGCTGTTTGCCACCAGCTCCAACCGCTCGATGAGGCCCTTGTCGATGAACTGGTTGAAGAACGCCATCTCATCCGGGCAGTTGTCCAGCACATAGCGGATGACGTACTTGGTCATCGCCTCGGCGGTGTCCATGTAGCCGGACAGGTCGCAGAAAGCCATCTCCGGCTCGATCATCCAGAACTCGGCGGCGTGGCGGGTGGTAAAGCTCTTCTCCGCCCGGAAGGTGGGGCCGAAGGTGTACACCTTGCCGAATGCCATGGCCATGGCCTCGGCTTCCAGCTGGCCGGAAACGGTCAGGTTGACCGGCTTCTCAAAGAAGTCCTTGGTATAATCCACGGTGCCGTCCTCGTTCTTGGGCACGTTCTCCAGGTCGAGGGTGGTCACGCGGAACATCTCACCGGCACCCTCGCAGTCGGAGGCGGTCAGCAGCGGAGAGTGGGCGTAGACAAAGCCGTTCTCCTGGAAGAACTTGTGGATGGCGTAGGCAGCCACGCTGCGCACACGGAAAGCAGCGTTGAAGGTGTTGGTGCGGGGGCGCAGGGTGGGCATGGTGCGCAGATACTCCATGCTCATCTTCTTTTTCTGCAGGG
>CABQHF010000109.1 GCA_902463905.1 uncultured Faecalibacterium sp.
GGTACTTTTCACGCAGTTCATTCAAACCGGTCCATTGCATAGGTTTTCTCTCCTCAATTATCCTTGGCGTTTGCACGTCAGTTTTATGATTATGGCAGACAGGGGCGGACAGGTGCAAAAAACAAAAAACAGCCTCCATCCCGGAAAAGGGACGAAGACTGTCTGAACAAAGCTCCGTGGTACCACCCAAATTGCAAAGGATAAAATGCTTGTCCCCTGCCGCTTTCGGCGCGTTAACGCTGCGCAGCGTCCGGCTCATTTCACCGGAAGCTCCGGGGCGGCACGAGACGCATCCCATCCGGAGCACCTTGCAGCCTGCGGGCGCTCTCTCTGAACGGTGGTGTGTGCATTTCTGACCCCATCATTGCCATCTGTCATAATTTCAATTGCGCAAAGCAGGCACAGCGCCCCTCTGCGTACAGCTAAATTATAACATGTGCGCGGCGTTTGTCAACGGGTTTGGCGCAAATTTACGGCACCCAGATGCGGTTGACGCTGCTCACATTGCCGCCGTCCGTAAAAACAGTGGTGTTGTTGCAGGTCCAGTCGTCCGGATCTGCATTGAAGGCAGCTTCCGCTTCCTCAACGCCCTCGGACACCACAGCAGTATTCCCCTGCACATCCGCCGAGGTGTCGGAGATGCTCACATCGTCCTTCATCGGCAGGGTCAGCTCACCCGCCTTATAATAGACAGGGTAATCATCCATCGACACGGTACGATACACATCGTGGTCGATCCACAGTTCCAGGCCGCCTTCTTCGATGCCGCCGTTGATGACAACAGAACCGGCATCCTCATCACGCTCGATGCTCTTCACTTCCAGCTTGGTCACAGTGGTGTCGCCCTGGTCGTGGGTCTGGAGCACATCGCCCACCTCCAGCGCGTCAATGTCCGCCTTTTCATAGGCATCGTAGCTGTAGACGGTCATGGTCATCTGGCCATCCTTTACTGCTGTGATATTGGCGGCAAATTTGTAGTTGTTGGCCGGATCCTTGATATCATCCAGCGTGCCGATATCAATGGGCTGGACATCGCCGCTCTCTTCCGTCGTTTCAGACGAAGCCACGCTGGAAGCAGGCTCACTGCTTGCAGCAGAGGAAGCTGTGCTGGAAGCGCTTGCAGCACTGCCGCAGCCTGCCAGGATCCCAACAGCCAGAATGGCCATAACGGCCAGTATCTTTTTATTCAGTCTCATATTGATTGCCTTCTTTTTTTGCTTGTAAGGGGCGGCCGTTCCGCCGCCCGGGCCTTATCATACGCTGCCGGATCGGAAATGTCAACATTTCCGTTCCCGTCCGCTTGACGTGCGGTTTTTGTTCCGCTACAATAAAAACGAATCAATGCACACGCTTATTGTAGACAGTGAGGGATTTTTCCGTGAAAATTTTAAAAGTAAAATGCCTGGCCCCTACCCGGCTGGACAACTATCTGATGCAGCAGTACCCGGCCCTGAACCCGGGCCGCCTGAACAAGGCCCTGCGGGAGAACAAGATCAAGCTGAACGGCAAAAAGCAGCCGCTTTCCACCCGCGTGATGGCCGGTGACGAGATCAAGCTGTTCATTCTGGACGAAGTTCTGGACACCGACAAGCGAGTGGAAGGCCCGGCGTGGAAAAACGCCCGCGGCCCGGCGCAGGTGGTGTTCGACTGCCCGCAGATCCTCATCGTGAACAAGCCCGCCGGCCTTTCCGTGGACGGCCCGGACGATGACACCCTGCTGAACCGCGCCCTGCTCTACCTGAACCAGCAGGGGGAGTACAAGGAGAACGACCTGTACACCCCGGCCCTGTGCCATCGGCTGGACACCGGAACCAGTGGTCTGGTGATCATCGCCAAGACCCCGGAGGCCGAGGAGCTGTTTCTGGCCGCCATCAAGAACCGTGACGTGCAAAAGACCTACCTCTGCGTCACCTTCGGCCGCCCTGTGCCGCCGGACGCCACCCTGGGCGGCTACCTGCTCAAGGACGCCGACCGCGGCATCGTGAAGATCGTGGAGGACAAGCAGCCCGGTGCCAAGGAAGTGGAGACCCAGTACGAGACCATTGCCGTTTCCGGTCGTCTGGCCCTGCTCAAAGTAAAGCTGATCACCGGCCGCACCCACCAGATCCGTGCTCACATGGCCAGCATCGGCTGCCCCATCCTGGGCGACAGCAAGTATGGCAACAACAGCGCCAACCGGGAGCTGAAGCTCAAGTATCAGGCCCTGTGTGCTTATGAGCTGACCATGCCCCGCTTCACCCAGCCGGATTTTGCCTTCCTCAGCGGCAAGACCTTCCGCGCCCCGAAGCCCTGGTACTACAGCCAGGTGCTGGACGGAACACTGAAGTAAAAATCGTCTGCTGGCAGACTGGAATACAGGAGTAACGTTCAATGGCAATTCCTAAATATAATGAATTATATCAGCTTGTTCTACTTGCTTTGCAGGATGGCAACGCGCATTCCATGAAAGAAGTGCGCAATTTTATTGCAGGCTCGCTTCATCTGACTGCCGAAGAGCTTGCACAACCACTCCCCAGCAATCCGCAGAGCAGCGTATTTGCTGGTCGTGTCGGCTGGGCAAAAACTTACCTGAAAAAATCGCAGATGATTGACTCGCCGCAGCGCGGATTCATCCGGATCACATCCTCCGGCAGAGAACTTCTGGAAAGCAATGTTACCATCACGAACACAGTCTTGGCACAGAAGTGCCCGGAGTTTCTGGAATTTTACCGACACAAAAATAACAGCGATGCGACTGCTGCGCCGTCTACGGCTGATTCCTCCGATGCAGATACCTCCGAGACCCCGCAGGAAACCTTTGAGCGTGTATACACCCTCATCAACGACCAACTTGCCGATGATCTTCTGACTGCTGTTCTGGATCAGTCCCCGGCTTTCTTCGAGCAACTCGTGGTCGATCTGATGAAGGCCATGGACTATGGCGAGGGGTTCGTCACGCGATACAGCGGCGATGATGGCATCGATGGCATTATCAATGAAGATAAACTCGGCTTCAATCTAATCTATATTCAGGCCAAACGCTGGAAGCCCGATGTGACAATCAGTAAGCCTGAACTGCAGAAATTTGCAGGTGCCATGATGGGGCCGCCCAAAGTGGAAAAGGGCCTTTTCATCACAACCGCCAAGTTTTCCCCAAAAGCCAAGGCATTCGCAGATGCGCAGCACATCATCCTCGTGGATGGTAAACGCCTGACCGAATTGATGATCGAATACGGTATCGGCGTTTCTACGCAGAAAGCCTATCTCATCAAACGCATCGACAGCGATTATTTCCCTGAGAATTAACACTGTTGAACAAACTACGCCCCGTGTGCTGATCGCACACGGGGCGTTATCTTTCCGGTATTTACTGCAGGGTTTTATGCAGGGTAGTTCATGGTATCCAGCAGAGCATTCAGGTAGTTCTGCGGCATGGCACCGGTGCTCTGGGCACACAGCAGATAGGTGGTGGCACCGTGCTGGAACACGGTATACTGGGCCGTTACATTGCCTGCAGCATCCTTCACGCTGTAGATCTGGTAGACCTGACCGTTGGCTGCGGTGTAATCTGCCTTGGCATACGATGCACCCGGCGTGGTGACCGACTCCTCCACCGCAGCTTCATCGCTGCCATCCCAGCGGGTGCTTGCCGCAAAGATCAGCGACACGGCACCGTCCGTGCGGTTCTGGTTGTACATGGTATTGGTGATCTTTTGAGAAGGCTTGAAGGAGACCGTCACATTTTCTCCGCCAGCCTTTTGCAGAGCGTCAAAGGTGCTGCTGGACACAAACTTCATGCCCAGCTGGCTTTCAGCATCCGCACGGCTGTTCATGTCGATCTCCACCACGCTATTGCTGGTGCGGCGGGCCGTGGTCTTGACCTGCGCCTTCACGTCTGCGCCGATCTTGGCGGAATCCTCCACGGCAGGCATCTGCAAACGATAGCTCAGACGGACATTGCCGCCGCTCTTATCCACGCTGCTGGCATTCACAGCCCATGCGGCCGGGCACAGCAGCGACACTGCACAGGCGGCAGTGAGCAGCAGACCAGTGATTCTGCGCATCTTCATAAAGCATTCTCCTTTCGGCGGGGGCACCGGAGCGGTGCCGCCATACTTTTCCAGTTTTAAAATAGCAAGAATATGCGCTGCTGTCAAGTGGCAAATTAACTAAAAAGTTGGAATCATTTTTAGAGATTCCGCCTGTTTCCTCCCCGCAGCCACGCAAAAAAGGCAGTGCACCGGAACCCCGGCACACTGCCCTTTTCTCATTTTCAGCTCGTCGGTACAGCGGTCAGGAAGCAGCTTCCTGCACCACCACATACACGCCTGCCGGCACACAGGCCGCCCAGGCACCATCCTTGTCCAGCCAGCCGAATTGCTCACAGATATGATCGGGGCACTGGCTGTCCAAAAATGCGATTGCGCCATCCTTCACCTGCAGATGCACCACATAGTCGCCCACATCATACAGGTAATCGTGATCTTCGTCCAGCGAGAGGGTCTCGGTGGCACCGCCGCCGAAATCGACAACGGCTTCCAGCCCGGTGCCCTTGCTGCCGCGGAACGCGCGCCAACCGAAGTACAGCGCAGCCGCCGCGGCCAGCACCACCAGAACGAAAAGCAGATCCTTCTGCCACGGCTTCCAGCGCTTTTTGCCGGAAGCTGCGTCAGTTTTTTTGGTCACGCTCATGCAGCGTACTTGCTGGCAGCGGCACCTGCAATGCGACCAAAGACGGTGAAGTCAGCCACAGCGTTGCCGCCCAGACGGTTTGCACCGTGCACACCGCCGGTGACCTCACCGGCTGCGAACAGACCGGGGATCACGCTGCCGTCAGCCTTCAGCACCTCAGTGTTGGTGTTGATCTTCAGGCCGCCCATGGTGTGATGCACACCAGCGGTGACCTTGATGGCATAGTACGGAGCGGTGTTCAGGGGGTTCGCGAAGCTGGTGCGGCCGAAGTCGGGGTCGTTCTTGGCCTCAACGTAGCCATTCCAGGTGTTCATGGTCTCGGCAAAAGCAGTCTCATCGACGCCCATGGCCTTGGCCAGCTCTTCGTAGGTCTCACCGGTCACGGTGTAGCCCTTCTTGATGTAGCCCTGGATGACGCTGGAAGCATCGGCCATGGCCTGATCCACCACCAGCCAGCTGTAGCTGCCGGTCTGTGCGATCTCAGCTGCGGAGACCACGTCACGGGTGCCCACTTCGTCGATGAAGCGCTTGCCCTCGGCGTTGATCAGCACAGCGCCGTCGCCGCGCAGACCCTCGGTGATCAGGGCAGCGGTGTTGGCTTCCACGGTGGGGTGGATCTGGATCTGATCCATGTCCACGGTCTCGGCACCGATGGCGGTGGCCATCTCGATGCCCTGGCCCTGAGCGCCGGCAGCATTGGTGGTCATGAAGCCCTTCAGCTCAGGCTTGTACTCAACGACCATGTCCAGGTTTGCGCCGAAACCGCCGGTAGCCAGCACAACAGCCTTGGCATTGACGGTGACGGTCTCACCGGAAGCACCGGTAGCCTTCACGCCCACGGCAGCGCCGTTGGCATCGGTCAGGATCTCGGTAGCGGTGGTGTTCAGCAGAGTCTGCACACCAGCCTTGTCGCAGTTCTCCTGCAGCAGGGGGATCATGTAAGAACCGACGGAAACGGTCTTGCCGTCGCCGTCCACGGGGCGATGGATGCGCTTGACGGATGCGCCGCCGAAGCTGGACACGCTGTGCAGAGTGATGCCGTGCTCGCCCAGCCAGTCAATGGCGTCAGCACTGTTGGAGCACAGGGTCTCCACCAGCTCAGGGTTATTCAGACCCTTGCCGCCGATCATGGTATCCAGCTCCATCAGCTCCACGCTGTCAAAGTAGCCCTTGGGGTCAGCCTGGTAGGCAGCCCACTGCTCAGAGACCGTCTTGGCCAGAGCGGTGATGGTAGCGTTGTCGGCGTACTTTTCAGCAGCGGTCTTCAGGGTCTTTTCCACGCCTGCAGACTCGCCGAACTCGTTCTCGTCCTGGTACACGGTCTTGCCGGCGTTCATGCCACCGGTAGCGCGCACGGAGTTGCCGCCCACCATGGGCTGGCTCTCCAGGATGACAACGCTCTTGCCCTCGCCGGCAGCGGTGATGGCAGCAGTCATACCTGCGCCGCCTGCGCCAACGATGACGATATCGGTGTCGATGGTGGAATCCTCAGCCTTGGTGTTCTCAGCCTCGACTGCAGTCTTGTAGTCATCGGCGTTCAGGCCTGCTGCCACCAGAGCGGCAGCTGCAGCCTCCTTGATGGCATCGGAGGTGATGGTAGCGCCAGAGACGCCATCCACAGCGATGCTGCCGGTCTCAGCGATCTGGCCGGGCAGCTGCTCCAGAGCCAGGGTACCAATGCCCTGGGTCTCGTCGGCGCCCTCAGCGGTACAGCCGGTGATCTTGCTGTCGGTCAGGGTCAGGGTGACGGTCACGTCGCCGCCCATGCCCTTTGCAGTGCCGGTGAAGTCACCGGAAACACCCGCAGCAGAGGAGGCGGAATTGCTCTTTGCACCGCAGCCGAACAGGCTCAGGGCCATGACGGATGCCAGCGCAAGCGCAGCAATGCGTTTTCTCATGATTGGATTTTCCTTCCTTCTTCTTATGTTTGCTTCGTGGTTTGTTTAGACGAACATCTATCAGCATAAAAAGGGGAAGCTCCGCATTCGGAACGCAGCTTCCCCTCTGCCGAACTAAAACAGAAACTTAGGCGTTGGCCTGAGCTGCAGCAACAGCGCATGCAACGGTAGCGCCGACCATGGGGTTGTTGCCCATGCCGATCAGGCCCATCATCTCAACGTGAGCGGGCACGGAGGAAGAGCCAGCGAACTGAGCATCACCGTGCACACGGCCCAGAGAGTCGGTCAGACCGTAGCTGGCGGGGCCTGCTGCCACGTTATCGGGGTGCAGGGTACGGCCCGTGCCGCCGCCGGAAGCAACGGAGAAGTACTTCTTGCCGTTCTCGATGGCCCACTTCTTGTAGGTGCCAGCAACCAGGTGCTGGAAGCGGACGGGGTTGGTGGAGTTGCCGGTGATGGAGCACTGAACGTCCTCCTTCTTCATGATGGCAACGCCTTCCATAACGTCGTTAGCACCGTAGCACTTAACGGCTGCGCGCTCACCCTCGGAGAAGGGGATCTCCTTGACGACCTTCAGGGTCTGGGTGGGGATGTCGTACTCGGTCTGCACATAGGTGAAGCCGTTGAT
>CABQHF010000110.1 GCA_902463905.1 uncultured Faecalibacterium sp.
CAAGGATTTTGACCTTGACTTTGCCCGGAGGGAACGGTACACTTATACCAAGATAATTTCCTCGCAGGGCAAAGTGCCCGGCAAATCGTTTGGAGGTTAGAATACAATGAGTGTTGCACTGAACACGAAGCACCTCTCCGGTTTTATCAACGAAGAGGAATATGCAGCCATCTATCCCCAGGTGGAGGCAGCCCACAAGCAGCTGGAGGCCAAGAGCGGCCCCGGCAACGACTTCCTGGGCTGGATGTATCTGCCCCGTGATTATGATAAGGAAGAGTTTGCCCGCATCAAGGCCGCAGCCGCCAAGATCCGTGAGGATTCCGACGTGCTGGTGGTGGCCGGCATCGGCGGCAGCTACCTGGGCGCACGCGCTGTGGTGGAGGCCGTGAAGGGGCAGTTCCACAACGAGCTGGAGGACGGCCCTAAGATCTACTTCTGCGGCAACAGCATCAGCCCCACTTACCTGAACAATATCATCAGCCTGTGCAAGGGCAAGCGCTTCTCCATCAACGTTATCTCCAAGTCCGGTACCACCACCGAGACCAGCTTGGCTTTCCGTGTGCTGCGTGAGCTGCTGGAGAAGGAGATGGGCGTGGAAGAGGCCAACAAGCGCATCTACGCCACCACCGACCGTGCCAAGGGCACCCTGAAGCAGCTGGCCGACGCACAGGGCTGGCCCACCTTCGTGGTCCCCGATGACGTGGGCGGCCGTTACTCCGTCCTGAGCGCCGTGGGTCTGCTGCCCATCGCCGCCGCAGGCATCGACATCGACGAGCTGATGAAGGGCGCTGCCGACGCCATGGAGCGCTTCTCCGTGCTGAGCCCCGACAACGACGCTTACAAGTATGCTGCCATCCGCAACATCCTGTACCGCAAGGGCAAGAGTATCGAGATCCTGGAGTGCTACGAGCCGGACTTCACCCTGATGAACGAGTGGTACAAGCAGCTGTTCGGCGAGAGCGAGGGCAAGGATGGCAAGGGCCTGTTCCCCGCAAGCTGCATCTTCTCTACCGACCTGCACTCCATGGGCCAGTTCATCCAGGAAGGCTCCCGCACCATGTTCGAGACCATCGTGGACGTGAAGAAGCCCGCAAAGGATCTGTTCATTGACCCGCTGGAGGGCAACTTCGACGGCCTGAACTTCCTGGCTGACCAGAACATGAGCGTGGTCAACCGCAAGGCTATGGAAGGCACCATCCTGGCCCACACCGACGGCGGCGTGCCGGAGGTGCTGATCGAGGTGGACGACCTGTCCGCTTACAACGTGGGCTACCTGATCTACTTCTTCTGGCGTGCTTGTGCCTGCAGCGGCTATTTGCTGGGCGTGAACCCCTTCAACCAGCCGGGTGTGGAAAGCTACAAGAAGAACATGTTCGCACTGCTGGGCAAGCCGGGCTACGAGAACCTGACCGCTGAGCTGGAAGCAAAGCTGAAGTAAGTTGTAAAAATGATCTCCCGCCGTAAGGCGTGGAAAATACAGGAGGACTGAACTATGATTAAACTGATTGTTGGTACCAAGGGCTCCGGCAAGACCAAGGCTATGATCGACCAGATCAATGACGCGGTCAAAACCTCCAAGGGCAACGTGGTCGTCGTGGAAAAGGGCATGAAGCTCACCTACGACATCGCTCCTGCTGCACGTCTGATCGACCTGGACGAGTACAAGATCGCCGGCGGCGAGATGCTGTACGGCTTTGTTGCCGGCCTGATGGCAAGCAACTACGATATCACCGACCTGTACATCGACGGCATCCTGAAGGTGCTGGATCACGACATCAACCGTCTGGGCGTGGTGCTGGACGAGATGGCTGCTATCGCAGGCGACTCCGTCAAGGTCACCGTCACTGTCAGCGCAGAGGAATCTGCTCTGCCCCACGATGTGAAGAAGTACCTGTAATTTCCGAACGGTAGGCTTGGAACAGGCAGGAGACCGGGAAAATTTGAAATTTTTTCGGTTTTCTGCCTGTTTTGGTGTTGACAAAGGCCTTTGTTGGCGCTATACTAACAAAGCAGCCTTTTAGAGGTGTACTATGCAATTTGACCTGAGAAAGTTTATCGCCACCGGCAAACGACCCTATCATGCAGAGTTTCAGTGTGATTTATCTGCCCATGATTATGCCGGTGCAAGGATCCCTCAGCCGGTCACCGCGGTATTCGACGCGGAGACGGATGGCGATGAGATCCGGATGACACTGTGGGCAAACGCATTGGTGCACGGAGAGTGCGCCCGCTGCTTGGACCCGGTCACACGGGAAAAAACAGTCGATACGGAGTGGATCGTCAAGGAACGGGATCTGGATGACCCGGATTTCGAGCTTCCGCTGGACGAAAAAGGGCACTTGGATGTGGATGAATGGCTCAGCCAGGAGTTCATGTTCCAGATCCCCACAGTGCTGCTTTGCAGCCCTGACTGCGCCGGACTTTGTCCGCAGTGCGGCAAAAAGAAAGCGGAGTGCACCTGCCAACCGGCAGAACCGACCGAAGCTCCCGTAGACACAAGGCTCGCAATCCTTAAATCACTGCTGAACTGATAAACCCATCAAGGAGGTGCAAAAATATGGCAGTACCTAAGAGACATCTTTCCAAGGCCCGCCGCGACAAGCGTCGCAGCAATGTTTGGAAGCTGGAGGCCCCCGCACTGGTCAAGTGCAGCAACTGCGGCTCTCTGAAGCTCCCCCACCAGGCATGTGGCAACTGCGGTTACTACAAGGGCGAGGAAGTCATCAAGAAGGCCTAATTTGCGCGTAATTGGTGGCATAATGGTGTTATGTACAGAAGGGGAGGGCGCGATGCCTTCCCCTTCTTGTTCTGTCTGAACAAAGGAGGTGGATGCGTTGGCGATCAAAATCGAGCGTGTGGAACCGGGCAGCGAAGCCGAGGCGCTGGGCCTTGCGCCCGGTGACGAGCTGCTGGCCGTGGATGAAAACGAGCTGAACGACTCGCTGGATTACGATTTTTATACCGACAGCTCCAGCTTTCACCTGAAAGCAAAGGTGGCCGACGGCATCCGGGAATGGAATGTGCAGCGCACGGAGCGCGGACCCTTTGGCTGTGACTTCAAGACCTATCTGGGCGACCAGAAGCACTCCTGCTCCAACCACTGCATGTTCTGCTTCATCGACCAGCTGCCCCCCGGCATGCGCGAGAGCCTGTATTTCAAGGATGATGACGAGCGCCTGAGCTTTTTGTTCGGCAACTACATCACCATGACCAACATGCAGGACCATGAGATCGAACGCATCATCAAGATGCACATTTCGCCCATCAACATTTCGGTGCACACCACAAACCCCCAGCTCCGCGTGCGGATGCTGGCCAACAAGCGCGCCGGTGAGGTGCTCAAGTACCTGCCCCGGCTGGTGCAGGGCGGCATTGCCGTCAACTGCCAGCTGGTGCTGTGCCGTGGCATCAACGACGGCGATGAGCTGCGCCGCACCCTGACCGACCTGCTGGAACTGACTCCCATGGTGCAGAGCGTGGCGGCGGTGCCCTGCGGTGTGACGGATTACCGCAAGAATCTGTTCAAACAGACCCCCTACGACGCCGAGACCAGTGCCGCCGTCATCGACATTCTGGAAGAGTTCGGTGACGAGTGCAAGCGCCGCCACGGCAAGCGCATCATCTACCCCAGCGATGAGTGGTACCTCAAGGCCGGGCGGCCCATCCCGGCCCCGGAATTTTACGAGGACTACGACCAGCTGGAGAACGGCGTGGGTATGATGAGCCTGTTCCGGGAGGAATTCCTGGCCGAGCTGGACAAGCCCCACCGCATTTACGGCAGCAAAAAACTGGATGTGGTCACCGGTACCATGGCGGCCCCGCTGATCACCGAGATGATGGCCGAACTGCACCGCCAGTATCCCATGATCGAGGTGACGGTGCACCCCATCCAGAACAAGTTCTTCGGCGGCAATGTGGGCGTGGCGGGCCTTGTAACGGCCACCGACATCATTGCCCAGTGTGAGGGCAAGCTGACCAGCGGTACGCTGGGTGTGCCCGCTGTGATGCTGCGCGAAGAAAAAGATACCTTCCTGGACGATGTGACAGTCACCCAGCTGGGCGAGCGCCTGGGCGTAAAGGTCGAGGTGCTGCCTGTGGGCGGCGGCGACGAAGCCCGCGCCCTGCTGCGCAGCGGACTGCACATTGCCCGCCGGAAAAGAACCTGAAAGGAGGAGACCCCATGAGCAAACCGATCGTAGCAGTGGTAGGCCGCCCCAACGTGGGCAAGTCTACCCTGTTCAATAAACTGTGCGGCCAGCGGCTGGCCATCGTGGAAGATACGCCGGGTATCACCCGCGACCGTATCTTTGCCAACTGCGAGTGGAACGGCCATGAATTTCTGCTGGTGGATACCGGCGGCATCGAGCCCAAGGCCACCGAGGGCATCCTGGCTCATATGCGCGAACAGGCTCAGATCGCCATCGACACCGCCGACTGCATCATCATGGTGGTGGACGTGCGCGACGGCCTGACCGCTGCCGACGAGGATGTGGCTCACATGCTGCGCCGCAGCCACAAGCCCATCATCCTGGCCGTGAACAAGTGTGACAAGGTGGGCGACGCCCCCATGGAGCTGTACGAGTTCTACAACCTCGGCTTTGACGAGGTGATGCCCATTTCGTCCGTGCACGGTCACGGCACCGGCGACCTGCTGGATGCCGTGTGCGCACATCTGGACTTCAGCGAGACGGTGGTGGAAGAGGACCGCATCCCGGTTGCCATCATCGGCCGCCCCAATGTGGGCAAGTCCAGCCTGACCAACCGCATCCTGGGCGAGAACCGCATGATCGTGGCCAATGAGGCCGGCACCACCCGTGATGCCATCGACACCCCGGTGGACAACGCCTACGGCAAGTTCATCTTTACCGACACCGCCGGTCTGCGCAAGCGCAGCAACATCACCGACGGTCTGGAGCGGTATATGGTGGTGCGCGCCCTGGCTGCCGTGGAGCGCAGCCGTGTGGCCCTGATCCTGGTGGATGCCACCGTCGGCTTTACCGAGCAGGACAGCAAGGTGGCCGGTTATGCCCATGACCAGGGCAAGGCCTGCATCATCGTGGTGAACAAGTGGGATGCCGTGGAAGGCAAGGAGACCAACACCATGGAGCAGCAGCGCCGCGGCTATGCCGAGGACTTCAGCTTCATGGGTTACGCGCCCATCATCTTCATCTCGGCGCAGACCGGCTACAACGTGAACAAGCTGATGCAGCTGATCCGTGACGTGGACGCACAGAACGGTGCCCGTGTGCCCACCGGTGTGCTGAACGAGATGCTGGCCCGTGCCACGGCCCGCATGCAGCCGCCCAGCGACAAGGGCCGCCGCCTGAAGATCTTCTACCTGACCCAGGCTTCCACCCGCCCGCCCACGTTCGTGGCCTTTGTGAACGCAAAGCACCTGTTCCACTTCAGCTATCAGCGGTATATCATCAACCAGATCCGTGAGAACTTTGGCCTGGAACACACCCCCATCCGTCTGGTCGTGCGGGAGCGCGGCTCCGGCGAAGTGGGTGCCAAGGACGTCTGATACGGCAGGGAGGCTTCATTCATGGAATCTGTTCTCATTGCCGTGGTGTCCGCCCTGCAGGCCTACCTGCTGGGCAGCATTGACACCGGGATTCTCGTCAGCAAATTCGTGTACCACGACGATGTGCGCAAGCACGGCAGCGGTGCCGCCGGTATGACCAATATGCTGCGCACCTTCGGCAAAAAAGCCGCGGCTATGACGGCCGCAGGCGATGTGCTCAAGGGCGTGCTGGCCGTGTGCATCGGCCGCTGGCTGTTCGCGCTGCTGCCTGCGGGCACCACCGTCTCGCCCTATCTGGGCGTATATCTGGCCGCGATCTTTGCAGTGATCGGCCACCTGAAGCCGCTGTATTTCGGCTTCAAGGGCGGCAAGGGCGTGCTGGTGGCCGGCGGTGCCATTCTGGCCATCCAGCCGGTGCTGCTGCCCTTCCTGGCAGCCATCTTCCTGATCTGCCTGGTGCCCACCGGCATGGTGTCGCTGGGCAGCGTGGTGATGGCCGCCTGCTATCCGGTGCTGACCATCCTGCACGGCGTGATCAAAGGTTACGCTGCCGTGGATCTGGCCGTGAGCATCGTCGGCTCTGTGATCATGGCCGCCATGGTCATCTATATGCACCGCGCCAACATCCAGCGTATCCGCGAAGGCAAAGAGTACCGCTTTGGTCATCACGGCAAATAGTAAAAGAGATAAAGCAAAAGCGTCTGCAACCGTGTTCACGCATGAACAGTTGCAGACGCTTTTTGTTTTGGTTTTATTCCGCCGTCTCGGTCTCGTTGTCCTCTTCCTCTTCGTCCGGCTCTGTTTCCGGTTCGGGGTGCGGCAGGGGAATGCCGCTTTGCGTGGGCGAAAGATCCGGGGCAGGGTGGCCGTCCGGTAGGTGGGCGCCAAAGGCCGGCACAAAGAAGTATTTGCGCACGATGAAGATCAGCGCGATGGCACCCACGCTGAGCAGGTTTTCCAGTGCCGAATCATGGCCCACCACCAGATGACGGGCGATGGCGTAGAGCAGCACTTCCAGGCTGCTGCCGGGGCTGTGCTTGGCCAGCATCTTGATGAACTCGATGCCGATCACGATGTCCAGGCTGCGCTCCAGAAAGGTGCGGATCTCCACCTCGTTGCCGTCAAACAGCAGGCCGGGCATCCACTTGATGAGCGGTACTGCGCTGAGCAGCAGACCGATGAGCACCAGCCCGGAGAGCAGGATCTCCAATAAGCTGGACGCCTGAATGATGCGGTTGCGCAGCTGAGTGCGCCAGTGGCTTTCCACATGAGAAGCGGGATGTTCCATGATAAGACCTTCCTTTCGGCATTCTGCTGCATAAAGATCGACAAAATCCTGCCTTTATTGTAGCAGACGAGAGAAGGTCTGTCAATTTCAATCCACGATGGTGACGGTGGTCTGCGGGCCGACGGCCACATAGCCGGACTTTTTGATGCAGTCCTGCCCGGCGTCGGTGTCCAGCCAGTCATACAGGATGCGCTCCGGGCTGTCTGCGGCGGCATCCGGGTGGATGACGGCATAGAACTCGTTGCACAGCGGGTAGCTCTCGTCGGCGATGGTGTCGTTGGAGGGGGTCACGTCATCCACGGCCAGCAGCCGCAGGCCGGGCTGAGAATACATCTGGTCGATGTAGTAATACACCGAGAAGCCGATGGCGTTGGCGCTGTTGT
>CABQHF010000111.1 GCA_902463905.1 uncultured Faecalibacterium sp.
TGGACGGCGTGACCTACTACTTCCTCGACAACGAGTATTACTTCAAGCGCCGCGGTCTCTACGGCTTTTACGATGACGGCGAGCGCTTCGCCTTCTTCTCCCGCGCTGTGCTGGAGACTCTGTTCTACATCGACTTCACCCCGGACATCATCAACTGCAACGACTGGCAGACCGCTCTGGTGCCGGTGTACCTGAACCTGTACTACCGTCATCTGGACAAGTTCAACCGGATCAAGACCATCTTCACCATCCACAACATCGCCTATCAGGGCAAGTACGGCACCGACATTCTGGAGGATACCTGCGGCATCGGCCGCCGCGACCAGCACATCGTGGAGTACGATGGCTGCGCCAACTTCATGAAGGGTGCCTTCGAGACGGCCGACAAGATCACCACCGTCAGCCCCACCTACGCACAGGAGATCCTGGACCCCTGGTTCAGCTACGGTCTGGACGCCCTGCTGCGGGAGAAGCAGTATAAGCTGTGCGGCATCCTGAACGGCATCGACATGGACGCCAACGACCCCGCCACCGACAAGCACATCCCCTTCAACTACAGCATCGACAACTTTGAAGAGGGCAAGGCAAAGTGCAAGGAGGCCCTGCAGGACAAGTTTGGCCTGAACAAGGACGGCAGCCCTGTTTTTGGCATGGTCAGCCGCATGGTCGGCATGAAGGGCTTTGACCTGGTGCAGAGCATTGCAGACGGTCTGGTGGATCGCGGCATCGAGCTGGTGATCCTGGGCAGCGGCGAGAGCCAGTACGAGAGCTTCTTCTCTGACCTGTGCGCCCGTCATCCGGGCCGTGTGGGCACCTATATCGGCTTCGAGCCGGCTCTGTCGCAGGAGATCTACGCCGGTGCAGATGCCTTCATCATGCCGTCCAAGAGCGAGCCCTGCGGCCTGGCCCAGATGGTGGCCTGCCGTTACGGCACGCCTCCCATCGTGCGTGAGACCGGCGGCCTGCGCGACTCCATCCACGACAGCACCATGGGCGACGGCAATGGCTTTACCTTTGCCGGTTACAGCGCTCACGAGCTGTACGAGGCCTGCTGCCACGCACAGGATGCCTACAACAACAAGGAAAACTGGCACAACCTCGTGCATCACTGCATGGAGTGCGACTTCAGCTGGGATGTCTCCGCCAAGAGCTACGAGGGCCTGTACAACGAGACCGCAAACCTCTGGTAAATCATAAGTACTTTTGGGGCCACTGCTCATCCTGGCAGTGGCCTCTTTTCTCATTTATCGGAAAGAAATATACAAAGAAGTAATGATGCTTTTGTGACATGTCCCGAACTTTCAGAAAACGATTGACAAAAATATGCGGGGGGGGGGGTAAACTGAAACAAAAGTTCGGTATTACAGCTGAACTTTCATCAGAATAAAAAGGAGCGGTTACAAATGTACGAACGCGTAAGAGTTGATATTGTCTGCCCTTGTGGACGCCTGTTGGATTATCGCAATGTAACGGTGTCTGATGGCAAGGCATCGGGATCTACGGTAAGGGGAACTAAGACCTGCCCGGCCTGCAAGAAAACTGTGGAGTATGCCGTAAGCGGTACGCATGCCTATACGAATTACAGATAAGATTTGATATTTTGCCGCCCGGTTCTCAGGAGCTGGGCGGCTTTTTTGCGGTTTTTTTACCCGATTTTTTCTGAAAAAAACGGTCTTTTGTTGAAAACTGTCCTTGCACTCTGGGGAATTGTGTGCTATACTGAAGCGGCTTTTAACAATTTCTTCATAATAGGTATGGGAAATTGCAGTGCAATAAAGAGGAGAATATTATGAACTGGAAACGTGTGATCAGCGGTGTGCTGGCAGCGGCTATGCTGTCCGCTCTGCCGGTGCAGCTTCTGGCTTCTGCGGAGGGTGCAGAGGCTGCTGCAGAGGTCAATACCTGGGAAGATCTGACCTCGGTTGAGTCCCTGGAGGACAGCAACACCTTCTACTACAACAAAAACGGCTACAGCTTTGAAAAGCTCAGCCACCCGGAAAAGGACGTCAAGACGGCAGACGGCGTTGTGGACTATCTGGGCGATGGGGCAGTGGACGTGGTGACCGACCCGGAGGCTGAGGGCTACAATGCCGGCGACCGGGGCCAGAACTACGCATGGGCTGCTGTGGGCTACGGCGATTGGATCTATGTGGGCACCTGCTACGCAGCCATCGGCAACACCCTCTCTCTGATGAAGAGCAGCCTGGGGGACGAGTACGATAACAAGGTCCTGAAGGCTACCTTCGACGCCCTCTACAACGGCACCTTCTTCCTGGAAGAGGCCGACGGCGGCAAACCCAAAGGCGTGCTGGTAAAGATCAACACCAAGACCGGCGAGACCAAGGTGCTGATGTCCGGCACCCTCAACGGTCATACCCCCCTGTTCCGCAATGCCATCGAGTACCACGGCAAGCTGTACTTCTGCGGCAGCGTGGGCGGCGGCGGCATCGGTTTTTTGCCCAGCGTGTGGCAGGTGGACCCGGAGACTGACGAATGCAAGGTCGTGTATGCAGGCCTGAACAGCGTACAGGATTATGCTGCAGCCCACAAGGAGGGCATCAGCACCGGCATCCGTGGCATGTGCGTCTACAACGACCAGCTGGTCATCAGCAACGTGACCATGGACGCCGCCACCGGCAAGAGCAGTGCCACCCTGCTGATCTCCTCCGACCCGGAGAAGGGCTTTACCCAGATCGCAGATTCCGAGAGCCTGTTCAACTACCCGGCTTACCGCTATGCCGACAGCATCTACGGCGGCAGCATCTGGGATATGGTGGAGTACAACAACAGCCTGTATGTTTCCATCTGCACCGGCACCGAGGACAATATGCCCAACAAAAACACCATGCAGTCCTTTGCACTTGTGCGGGGCGACCAGAATGCCGACGGCACCTTTACCTGGACCCCTGTGGCTGGTGACCAGAAAAAGGACGGTGCCCGGTACACCTTTGGCATCGACCCGGAGCGCACCCGTTCCGGCGCAGCCAACCTGATGGTGTTTAACGACTACCTGTACATCGGCGAGTACAACGACGAGGAGATCGCTCTGGAGCGGGTCCTGTTCTCCAAGACCGGTAAAAACGCCGACGGCCAGTTTGGCGGCGGCCTGGATTGCCGGTTCCTCAACGCCAACCTGGACCAGTCCGTGAACCTGTACCGCATGGACAAGAACGAGAACATGGAGCTGGTGGTGGGCAACTCCACCAAGATGTTCCCCAACGGCAGTCTCTCCGGCCTGAAGTCCGGCTTTGGCCGCAATGAGAACCAGTACATCTGGCGCATGGAGGTCTACGACGGCAAGCTGTATGTGGGCACCCACGATGCCAGCAGCCTGCTGGAGTGCTTTGGTCAGTTCGTCAACGGCAACCTGCTGAAGCGGACCCCCTCCGAGTGGAAGGACCAGTGGAACTACCTGAAGGCCCTGATGGAGGCCTTGGCAACTGTGGATCCCAACGGCACCGGCAACCCCGATGCCCTGGCTCAGACCATCAAGTTCTCTTATAACTTTGTCTTTAAGAACATCACGGTGCGGAACATAGCCAGTGCTATCAAGCTGCTGAACTATCTGCGGACGGCAAAGCGTGGCTTTGACCTGTACGTCACCGAGGATGGCGTCAACTTTGAGACCATTACCACGGATGGCTTTGGAGACCCCTACAACCATGGTCTGCGTGTGTTTGCCACCACCGACCAGGGCCTGTGCCTGGGTACCGCCAACCCCTTCTATGGCACCCAGATCTGGATCCAGCGCAAGGCTGACTGAGCCTGCTGCCCGCATAAAATAAGCTGAAAGCTGCCCGGTTCTTTCATGAGCCGGGCGGCTTTTTTGCATCCTGCACAAACTTTTGGGCAAAGTTTTGGTATTGATGGGGCCGCAGGCGCACAAACTCCACCACAGGCGGACAACTGTGGAAGAGACTGTGGCGGAACTATGAAGATTTGCCAAAATTCAGTGGAAAATTCATTGAAAAAACCGCCGGATTGAATTATACTAGGCACATAAGAATTTTTGCTGCCGCCGGATGCTGGCAGAATATCCAGATACTGGATGCTGCATCGCAGGCCGCACTGGGAGGGAAAACCGCATTGAAAGGCTGGTACAAGGCACTGGAGGATCTGGTCTGGCTGACCCAGCTGGGCCTGAACATGCTTCTGCCGCTGGTGCTGTGCCTGGCGGGGTGCTGGTGGGCCGTGGAACGCTGGAACTGGCCGGAATGGCTGTTCCTGCCGGCGGTGCTGCTGGGGCTGGCGGCGGGAGCGCAAAATTTCTGGGTGTTCTGCAAAGAGCGCCTGGACCGCTCCAAAAAGGAAAAAAATCACCGGGTGGGCTTCAACTCCCACCAGTAATGGAGGGCTTTTTTATGAAACTGGAGCCGGAATCCAGAAAGCAGCTGCTGCGCATCGCCGGAGGCACGGCCATCTGCACTGCAGCCATGTGGGTGCTGTTCGCCGCACTGCATCTGGTGGGGTGGGTCAGGTTTGACTACACCGTGGTGCTGGCCAGCCTTGTGGGCGCGGCCGTGGCCATCGGCAACTTTGCCGGCATCTGCTTTGTGGTGCAGAAGATCATCGACGAACCAGACGAGAAAAAGCGCAAAGCGACCTTGCAGCTATCCTACAACAGCCGCATGCTGCTGCAGGCGGTGTGGGTGGTGGTGGCCATCGCGGCCCCCTGCTTCCAGCCGTTTGCCGGTGTGCTTCCGCTGTTTTTTCCGCGTGTTACCATTTACTATCTGCAAATAACCGGCAAGTACAAGCCGCTTGCGGCCCCGCAGGAGCCGGTGGACGTCTCTGTGGAGGACGACCCCGCCCCTGCCCCGGCGCAGGCGGATGGAACCCGTGACGAAGGGGGTGAAACCTAACAAATGGAACTGAACGGCGCAAAGATCCTGTACACCATCCATACCAACATCCCGCTGCTGGGCGACTTCAAGATCACCCAGACCCTTGTGAGTACCTGGATCGTGATGGCGCTGCTTTCGGGTCTGGCCATCTGGCTGGGGCACGGCCTCAAGCTGGAAAACGTGTCCAAACGGCAGGCGGCCGCGGAGTTCATCGTCACGCGGCTGGATCAATTTGTGCACGACAACATGGGCTACCACTTTGACAAGTATATCCCGCTCATCGGCTCGATTTTCGCATTGAGCATCGGGTGCAACCTGATCAGCGTGGTGGGCCTGTGGAGCCCCACGGCGGACCTGAACACCGAGGCGGCCTGGGCCATCGTGGTGTTCGTTCTGATCATGTATTACAAGATCAAAACGAACGGCATCCTCAGCTACCTCAAGGGTCTGCTGGACCCCATCTTCATCATGGCACCCATCAATGTGCTGTCGGAGGTGTCCACCCCTGTCAGCATGGCGTTCCGTCACTTTGGCAACATCCTGTCCGGTACGGTCATCTCCACACTGCTGTACTGGGCCCTGGCAAGCCTGAGCCATGTGCTCTTTGGCTGGCTGCCTGGGGTGCTGGGCCAGATCCAGCTGTTCCAGATCGGTATCCCGGCCTTTACCGGCCTGTATTTCGACTGGTTCGGCGGCTGCATCCAGGCGTTCATTTTCTGTACCCTGACCGCAATCTTCATCAAACGTGCTGCCGGTGAGGAGTGATCTCTGCCGGCATCTCCACAACACAACATCTTTCTTTTAGGAGGACAAACTTATGACTGACTTCCAGTACCTGGCTCGTGGTATCGCTCTGGCAGGCTGCGGCATCGGCGCAGGCTGTGCACTGATCGCCGGCATCGGCCCCGGCATTGGCGAAGGCAACGCTGCTGCTGCTGCCTGTGAGGCCGTCGGCCGTCAGCCCGAGTGCAAGAGCGACGTGACCAGCACCCTGATCCTGGGCGTTGCCCTTTCCGAGACCACCGGTATCTACGGCTTTGTCACCGGCCTGCTGCTGATCTTCCTGGCACCCGGTATGTTCATGAAGTACCTGGCATAAGCGTTTTACTCTGAAAACCGAACGAAAGGAGACGCTTATGGAACAAGTGTACCAGGCACTGATCACCCTGGATGGCTGGACCTTTCTGGCCCAGATCTGCAACCTGATGATCCAGATGCTGATCTTTAAAAAGTTCCTGCTGAATCCGGTCAAGAAAGTCATTGCCGACCGCAAGGCCAAGGCGGACAGCGAGATCGCGGACGCCAAGAAGCTGCGGGAGGAAGCCCAGACCATGAAGGCCGAGTATGAGCAGAACCTGCAGAATGCCCGTGCCGAGGCCAACCAGATCGTGGCAAGTGCCCAAAAGACTGCCACTGCCCGCTCGGAGGAGATCGTGGGCGAAGCCCGTGCTCAGGCTGCTGCCCTCAAGCAGAAGGCCGAGGCCGACATTGCGCAGGAGCGCAAGAAGGCCGTGAACGAGGTCAAGGACGAGATCGGCGGCATTGCCATGGAGATCGCCTCCAAAGTGGTGGAGCGCGAGATCCGCGAAGAGGACCACAGGGACCTGATCGACGAATTTATCAAAAATGTGGGTGAAGCATCATGACCGAGATCGCAAGGATGTACGGCGGAAGCCTGTACGATCTGGCAGCGGAGGAAGGGCTTGAGACCCGCATCCTGGGAGAGCTGGAAGAAGTGAACGCACTTTTCAAGGCAAACCCGGACTACCTGCATCTGCTCAGCATCCCCAGCATCCCCAAAAAGGAGCGCTGCGGCCTGCTGGACGAAGCCCTGCGGGGGCAGGTCCATCTCTATGTGCTCAACTTTTTAAAGATCCTGTGCGAGAAAGGCACCCTGCGGGAGCTTGGCGGCTGCACGCGGGCTTACCGCATCCGCTACAATGAGGCACACGGCATCCTGGAGGCAACGGCCACCTCGGCTATTGCCCTGACCAAAGAGCAGACGGCTGCCCTGCACCAGAAGCTGGAAGCCCTCACCGGCAAGACCATCGACCTGCAGACAAAGGTCGACCCGGCGGTGCTGGGCGGCATCCGTCTGGATATCGACGGCACCGAGCTGGACGGCACCGTGCAGAACCGTCTGGCGGCGCTGCGCCGGAACATTGCCGCAGTGACCCTGTGACACAGGACGAATTTCCACCCGAAATGAAATTTATGAATTGAGTGGTGAACAAACAAAGATGCAACTGAAACCTGAAGAGATCTCCAAGA
>CABQHF010000112.1 GCA_902463905.1 uncultured Faecalibacterium sp.
GCACGGTGCTGAAGGTGAGCGGGCCGCCCAGATACAGGATGTTGCCCTTGATGGGCCGACCCTGTGCCAGACCCGCAATGGTCTGGTTGACCACGGCCTTATAGATGCTGGCAGCGATATCCTCGGTGCGGGCGCCCTGATTGATCAGGGGCTGCACGTCGCTCTTGGCGAACACACCGCAGCGGGAAGCGATGGTGTAGGTGCGCTGGGCCTGCTCGGCGGCCTTGTTCATCTCGTCGGCGCTCATCTTGAGCAGGGTGGCCATCTGGTCGATGAAGGCACCCGTGCCGCCGGCACAGCTGCCGTTCATCCGCACCTCGGTGCCGTTGGTCAGGAAGAGGATCTTGGCGTCCTCGCCGCCCAGCTCAATGACGCAGTCGGTGGCGGGCACAAAGCGCTTGACCGCCACGCGGGTGGAGAACACCTCCTGCACAAAGGGCACGCCGCAGCTGTCGGCCAGGCCCATGCCCGCCGAGCCGGAGATGCTCAGCAGGGCTTTCCGGCCATGCAGCTGCTCGGCATCAATGCGGCGCAGCAGCTCCTGCGCCTTTTCCAGGATATGACTATAATGTCGTTCGTATGTAGAATACAGCAGGGTATCCTGCTCATCCAGCACCACGCACTTGATGGTGGTGCTGCCGATGTCAAGACCTACTCTCACGTTGTTTTTCCTCCTAAGGCATCGTCCGCCGGGGCACGCCCTGCGTGCAGACGCTTCTGTTTTCTTTGCCGAAAATTTGTTCGGTAACGAATCATCCTCACAGTTTGCATACAAGGTCATTATAAACCAAATGACCGGCACATTCAATCTGGAGACCCTATTTTACACGAAAAAAATAGTATTTTCCGCTCTAAAAGTTAAACATTTTGTGAACTTGCCGGACTTTTTGTCCCCTGTTTTTTCCGGTGGCAAAGGTTCTTTGCTCCGGCCGGGCTGCGGGCCGTTTTACCCATTCCGGTTTCTCCCATTTTGCCCGGCAGGCGCACAAAAAAGCCGGTGCAAAAGGGGGCATTCCCCTGCACCGGTCCGTCAATTATGATCCGTTCTGGAGCTTTGCCTGGATCTCGTCCAGCTGCTCAAAGGTGTACAGCCGGTTCAGCGCCTCGACCAGCTCCTTTTTGGAAAGGCGCGGCGGCAGGCCCAGTGCGTTCAACAGCTTTGCCTTGCGCTCTGCGCTGCCCGGCTTGCCGGAGAGCCCCCATTCGTACAGGTCCGTGTAGGTGATCTGCCGACCTTCCGGGCGGGCAGGCGCTGCGCCTGCCTCAGCCCCGAGGGCATCCCGCAGAGCCTGCAGAACGATAGCATCCTCCACACCTTCCACCCCCAGCAAACCTTCCTTGCCGGGCTGCTCCTTGCGCTTTTCCTTGCCATGAATGGCGGGCACATAGGCCTGCACCACATTCTTTTCGCCCACCAGATTCGTGATGTAGTTCCGGATGCGGAAGCCCGCCGCATCCGAATCCGTCAGCAGGATCAGCCCGTTTTTCTGCGCCAGCGCTTTGAACAGCTGCTGGCGCTTTTTGTCTTTGTAAATGCCAAATCCATCCGTCAGCAGGATCATGGCATCGGTCAGGTGCGCAAGGCGGGCGGCATCGTATTTGCCCTCCACGATCAGCACCCGGCCGGTATGGATCATTTCATTCTGCATCATCGTCCACTCCCTGCCATGGCCAGCCGGCACAGCGCCGTTTCCAGCAAGATCTGCTCTTCCACCGGCTGGCTCTTCAGGCTCTGGTCCAGCTCCAACAGCACCTGCAGGCAGGCTTCGATCTGCCCCAGCGTATAGTGCGACGCCGTTTCGGCCGAGCGCTTGAGCCGGTAATCGCTGCCCTTGTAGCCAAAGTCCTTGAACACCGTACTGTAGTTCTTTTTGCGGGCCGCGCCCAGCTTGACCCGGTACAGGTCCACATAGCTGCCGATCATGGCCGCCGTGATGGCAATGGGCTCCTGCTGCAGGCGCAGAAGGGTCTGCAATTTCTTGCAGGCACCGGTGGCGTTTTTGGCGGTAATCATGCGGATCATCTCAAACACATCGGCTTCCAGGCTCACGGTGCCCATATCGGCCACCATGGCAGCGGTCACGGTCTGGTAGCCGGACAGCGCACAGAGCTTGTCCACCTCGTTTTCCAGCAGGAACGGATCCTCGCCGCAGCGCTCCAGCAGAGCGGCCGCCGCGCCGTCCGGCAGGGTGGTTCCCTGCGCCTTTGCCCGGTCGATCATCATGGTCTTGAGCTCAAAGGGCCGGGGCTTGGCCAGTTCCTCGGTATAGCCGATGGCCTTGCACTGGGCAATGAGCTTCTGGGCGGATTTGCCGGTCTTGAGCTTGCTGCGCTCCAGCGGGAACACGCTGCCCAGCACCACCACGGCGTTTTCCAGGCTGGCAAGGGTGCTGCACAGTTCGTCCAGATCCTTTGTGCCATAGGCACCCGGATCCACCTCCGGCAGCACCACCACCCGGCGGGTGCCGAAAAAGGAGATGGTGCCCGCCGCCATGATCAGCCCTTCGATCTCCGGAGCCGCGCCGTCCAGCACGGTGGCATCCTCGTCGCTGTCTGCCGAGAGGACGCGGACGGCGGCGTTCACTGCCTGCCGCACCAGATACCGCTCTGTGGAATAGAAATAGTACACCGGGCAGCCCTTGTCGGCCAGCTGCCGGAGTTTTGCTTCGGTGGCCAAACGGCTCACTCCCTTCCCCTGTTCTGACCGCTCTATTGTACCACACTCCGGCCGGATTGCAAAGCATCACTCTGCCCGCAGGCCTCCGGTGGGGCGCAGGCTGAGGGAATCGCACACCGCTTTCCCGCTTTGCATCCAGCGGTAATGGCTGCTGCGGCTCAACAGCTGTTCCCACTGTACGGCATCCGGTGCCGCCGGGGACGCCAGCAGCCACTGTGCCGGGAGCGGTTTTGCCAGTGCCACCCTGCCGTTGACGACCACGAACTGCCGCTGCCCGATGGTCAACCGCACAAGGCATCCGGTGCGGGTGCGCAGAGACTCCACCTGTGCAAGCCCGGTCTGCCGGGTGATGGCGCTGCCTACCGGCTGCATCGCCACACGGCACACCGTCCGGGCCGGCAAGGTGCAGGGCGTTTCCGGGTCCAGCCGCAGATCGGCCAGCAGTTCCACCGTGGTCACGCCCCGGCAGGCCAGCTGGTTTTCCACCGCCCGCTGAGTGGATGCCCCACCCCGGAACAGCACCACGGCTGTGTGATTCTGGCTGACCACCACCGCCGGGCTGTTGGCGCTGCCCACAAGGTCGATGTGCACCACATCCCGGCTCAGGGCGTTGCCTGCACCGATGGCAATGGCTGCCGTCAGCAGGAGGGCCGGTACGGTTACCCGTAGCCGCACCTTCCAGTACCACGCCAGACCGCACAGGGCGAGCAGCAGCAGGCAGACCAGTGCCGCGTAGTTCGTGCTGAAATACAGCCCTGCACCGGGTTTTGTGCTGATCCACACAGCCCAGTGGTTCAGCAGGCCGGTCAACACCTCCGCTCCTTTGCCCAGCAGCAGATACAGCGGCCCGGCGTCCGGGATAAGCCCCGCAAAAGCGGTGCCAAGGCCCAGCAGAAGCATGGGCTGCACCAGCCAGAGCACCGCCACACCGGAAGCCACCGCCCACAGGCTCACGCTCAGCCCCCGCAGCACCAGGACCGGAAAGGTCGCCGCAGAGGCAAACAGCGAGATGCAGGCGCTCTCCGCTAAACCCCAGAACCGGTCCGGAAACACCCTGAGGTACCATGGCCGCCTGACTGGGTTCTCCGATTTTTTCCAGAAATCCCGGCACCACCATTCCCGGATACGGCGTATGCAGGCACCGCCCGCGACGGTTCCCACCACTGCCGCAAAGGATAACTCGAAGCCGATATCGCACACAGCATAGCTGTTCCGGGCAGTCATCAGAATACCGGCCGCAGCCAACGAGGTGAGTGTATCCGGCGGGCCAAGCATCCACACACCCAGCGCGCTGACCCACACTGCCACAGCTGCCCGGCAGACGGAGGGAGTAAAGCCCGTAACGCCGGCCAGCAGAACAGCCAGCAATGCCTTGAATATCGCCCGGTATCTGCGGCGGCGATAGCTCTGCTCCCACTCATAGGGCAGCAGGGAGCTTAAAATATCACCGCACAGGATGGACACATGCAGGCCGCTGACCACCAGCACATGGGAAAGGCCCGCACCCCGGTAGGCGCTGCGCAGGGCGGAGGAAAGATGGTTCCGGTCGCCCACCGTCATGGCGGCCAGCACCCCGCCGGCATCCTCGGCCATCCCCTTGCGCAGGCTGGCGCTGAGCCGTTTTTGCAGGCGGCTGGTGCGTGCCCGGAAGCTGCTGCCCTGTCCCAGCCGGGCAAAGGCCTGGGGTTCTTTGGCCAGCAGGGCTGCGCCATCGGCAAACAACGCCGTGCGTTCGGCAGGCTCCGGCGCTTCCAGCACAAAGCGGCCCTCCACCCGCTCCCCGGCTTCACATTGCGGCAGGGCATCGCATTCCACCCGGAGATCCGCCGCTTTGCCGTTGACCCGCTCCACCCGCAGCACTGCGTCCACAATGCCCGGGTAGTAGGATGGCGACACCGACTCCACCTCAGCGGTCAGCACCACCGTCTGCCCGGCATACTGTGCCTGCACCCCGGCCAGCCGGGCGTCGGTATGCCTTACCGCAGCCAGCCCCGCCGCTGCGCCCAGCAGCAGGCAGAGGGAGGCTTTGCGGGTGCAGTCCGGGATGCACAGCAGCAGACAGAACGCCATAAAAAATGCCGCAAACGGCACAAAAAGTTCCGTTTGCGGCAAAAAAGCGCACACTAACTCAACACCCAGCATCCCAGCGCAGAATACGCAGAGCGGGCGTCGCATCGCGGCTTAGTGGAAGAACAGGGGCAGCGGCTCCAGGAAGATGATATCCTTGCGCTCTGCTGCATCGCCCTCGGCCAGGACAGCGGCCTGACCCACGATGGTGCACTGGGTCTGCTCGGCCAGAGCGTCCAGTGCCTTCAGGGAGCCACCGGTGGAGATCACGTCGTCCACCACCAGCACCCGTTTGCCGTTCATCTTATCCAGCTCCTTGCGGTCGATGACCAGCTTCTGCTTGCCGGCAGTGGTAATGGACTGATCCTCCACCACCACAGGATCGGGCATATAGAGCTTGACACCCTTACGAGCGCAGACGTAGGGCTTGCCGCTCTGGCGGCTCATCTCGTGGGCCAGGGGGATGCCCTTAGCCTCTGCCGTCAGCAGGATATCAAACTCCGGGCACTTCTTCAGCAGCTCGGCAGCAGCAGCCACAGTGAGCTCGGCATCACCCAGCATGATGAAAGCGGCAATATCCATGTGATCGTTGACCTTGCAGATGGTCAGCTCACGGGTCAGGCCTGCAACGTGCAGGGTATAAGTTTCAGCCATAATCAAAATCTCCCTTTCGTATCGGAATCAGACAGGCAGTTTTTCGCCGCCCAGAACATGGAAATGCAGATGCTTCACGGTCTGGCCGGCATCCTCGCCCACATTGGAGATGACGCGGTAGCCATTTTCCAACCCCTGTTCCTTGGCCAGCTTTGCGATGACGGCAAAGATGTGGCCCAGCAGGGCACCATCCTCCTCCGTCAGCATAGCGGCAGAAGCAATGTGCTTTTTAGGCACCACCAAAAAGTGCACCTTGGCCTGAGGGTTGATGTCGTAAAACGCCACCACCTGCTCATCCTCGTACAGCTTTTTGGAGGGGATCTTGCCCTCTGCGATCATGCAAAACAGACAATCTTCCATGGGGAACACTCCTTCCTGATAATAAGCGGCCTCGCCCTCTTCGTCTTTGCTTCGCAAATCCACCTCTCCCAAAGGGAGAGGCCTTGACAGTACGGTAAGCCTTCTGGTTTTGCCAAGGGCTCCCCCTTTGGGGGAGCTGGCGAACGAACGTGAGCCTGAGAGGGCGAGCCCGTTTTATTTTTTAACCCAGAGCCTTTTTCACGATGCCGTTCACAGCGGCCAGAGCTTCGTCGATCCTGGTCTCGTCCTTCAGGCCGGCCATTGCAAAGTCCGGCTTGCCGCCGCCCTTGCCGCCGGCAATGGCTGCGATCTCCTTGACCAGAGCACCGGCCTTCAGGCCCTTTTCCTGTGCCAGCTTGTTGACGGTGACGGCCATGGTGATCTTATCCTCAGCCTTACCCACCAGCACAGCCACGACCGGCTTCGCTGCCTTGTCACGGATGCTGTCGCACATACCACGGAGGGTGTCGCCAGTGGTACCGGTAAAGTATGCAGAGGCGATCTTCACGCCGTCGGCTTCCTCGGCATTGTCGAACAGGCTGTCCACCTTGGAGGCGGCGATCTTCGCCTTCATCTCCTCCAGCTCGCGGCTCATGGCCTTGTTCTCAGCCATCACAGCCTCGGCGCGGGCGGGCAGAGCAGCCACGTTGTTGGCCTTGAGGGTGTTGGCCACATCATGCAGCATAGCCTCCTGCAGGTTTGCACGGATCAGCAGGTTGCGGCCGGTGACAGCCTCGATGCGGCGGATGCCGGCAGCCACGGAGCTTTCGCTCACGATCTTGAAGCCGCCGATCTGAGCAGTGTTCTTGACATGGGTGCCGCCGCAGAACTCGGTGGACCAGCCCTCGATATCCACCACACGGACCACCTTGCCGTACTTTTCGCCAAACAGGGCCATAGCACCCAGCTTCTTGGCCTCCTCCACCGGCATCTCCTGGACGGTGACGTTCATGGAGTCAAAGATCTTGTCGTTGACGATCTTCTGCACCCGTGCCAGCTCCTCGGGGGTCACAGCACTGAAGTGGGTAAAGTCGAAGTGGGTGATGGAGGCATCCTGGTAGGAACCAGCCTGGTGCACATGGTCACCCAGCACCTCACGCAGGGCAGCCTGCAGCAGGTGGGTGGCGGTGTGGTTCCGGGCAATGGCCATGCGGTATTCCTTGTCCACCTGGGCGGTGAGCACGTCGCCCACCTTCACGATGCCGCTTTCCAGCACGCAGGTGTGGACGTAGTAGCCCCTGGGGGTCTTTTTCACGTCCAGCACACGCAGGCTGCACTCGGCACCGTTCAGCAC
>CABQHF010000113.1 GCA_902463905.1 uncultured Faecalibacterium sp.
CACCTGCCGCAGCGCCTCGATCACCAGCGCGTCGCTCTTGCCGCCGCCTGCCGCCCCGCCGTACAGGGCCTCGTCCTCGCTGCGCCGCATAAAGGCCGCCTGCTTGGGCTGCGGCCGCCAGATGATGGGTCTGCCCTTATACATCTCCGCTGCCATCCAGCACCACCTCCTGTCGTTCGCTCACTTCCTGCCCTTCCATCAGCACCGCCGGGGCAGCGCTCTGGGTGCTGTCCCCGTCCCTCGGCACCAGCGCCGCCGCATTGGCCGCAGCGTTCAAAAGCACCGTGGCCACGTTCGCCGCGTCCTTGTCGGTCATGGCCAGCGCCTCGTACCGCTCCAGCTGCTGTTCCAGCTCCTTCCGCTCATCGTCCTCCAGCCGCCGGTCGTAGCTGCCCGGCTCACTGTACACCACAAGGCCGGTTTCTGCCGCGTCCTGCAGGTTCTCCGCCTCGCTCTTGAGCAGCCCGCCGATCGCAAAGTCCCGGGCTCGGGCATCCTCGTCCAGTTTTGCCCGCAGCTTTGTGCAGATCTCGCTGGCCCGCTGGTTCTCGGCCACCCGCTGCTGCAGGTAGCCCACCTGGGCCCGGGCTCCCAGCGCCGCCCGGGCTGCGATCTCCCGCGCCGCCCGGGCCCTGGCCTCGGCAAACACCCCGTCCGACTTTCCGGCCTCCTCGGCCATCCAGCTGCGGATGGTGCTCTCCGGCACGCCGTACTTCCGGGCCACTGCACAGATGGAGTTGGAGCTGATCATGGCCATCACCACCTCAGCCCGCACCCTGGCCGGGTACTTCTTCCCGCGCCCCTGCCGACCCGGCACGGTATTTTTGCAGTATTTCCGCTGTGCCATCCCAGGCCCTCCCTCTGTGCTCATGGTTCCAGTCTATCGCAAACCGCCGCACAAAAAACCTACGGACTTTTTGGGGGAGTGGAGCACGGGTTGTGTTTGCTGTTTTTTCCGCAGCGGCCTTGCGGCGCTTTGAAAAACCAGAACACTGCCCCAGCCTCAGCTCCCAGCGTCTGCTGCGGCCCTTTGGCGGGCCTTGCATCCTGCTGGCCGCTGCCCCAACAGCTCCTCCCTGCTTCAGCCGCAGGCTGCGGTCGTCGCCGTTGCAGTACAAAAAGGCCGCGCGCCGCAGCGCTCAGCCATCTCTCTTCGTTCCCGCAGCTGTCATTCCGCCTCCAGCAGCCCTGCCGCCGCCGCATAGATCCCCACCGTGCTCAGCGCTTCCAGCTCCTTGCTGTAGTAGGTCGTCCGCCCGATGTACAGCGCTCGGATCACGTCCTCTTCCCGCATGCCCTCCAGGTAGCGCAGCCGCAAAAGCTCCCAGCAGGCAGGGTCCGTCCGGGCATAGTAGTCCCGCACCCGGTCCAGCACCGCCGCCCACTTGCCGCGCCCGTCGTACTGCCGCAGCGCCCTGCGCACCTCTTTCCGCTGCTTTTTGGTCACTGCCCGCCGCCTTTCCCGCTTTTTTTGCCGTTTTTGGCTGATATCTCACACATTCCCCGCACAAACCGCCTATTTTACGCGCAAAATAAATATTTCTTGTCTGTCATGTGCGAACTTTCGCAAACTCCCGCCGCCGCAGGATCACATAAGCCTGCGGTTCGGTGGCTTCCCAGCCCTCCGGCCGGGGCTCGGCATTCTCGTGCAGCCCGCCGGGGTCAAAGATCTGGATCTTCACGCACTCCCACCCCGGGAACAGCTTTTCCCACCACGCCGGGTCCTCCGCGTGTTCGCTGCAGGCCTCCCGCAGCTGGCGGCGGCTCCACTTGGTGTCAGCTGCCGGCTGCTCCTCCGGCAGGGTCAGGTTGCTGGTTTCCAGGCACCGCCGGAAGCTGTGGCCGTAGATGTACCCCACCGTGCCGCTCGTACCCTGCCCGTCAATGCCCAGGATCTTCTTCATGATGATCCGGTCTGCGTTCATGGTGCCCATGGGCTCAAACTCCCGTGTGCCGGGGACACGCCGCCGCCATAGATCCTCCAGCATATACCGCAGCTCCCGCCGCTCTGCCTCACTCAGCCCCGGGCACTGGGCAAAGCCATGCATGTGCAGCCGCCCGGCCTCGCCGTTGCGCACGGCCCACAGCATCAGCTTCAGCCAGGTCCCCCGCACGCCAAAGCGCTTGCGCACCGCCCGCTGCACCCGCCGGGCATAGTTCTTCACGTCCCGCCAGCAGCCTTCCTCGTCCTCGGGCAGGTAGGCGTCCTCGTATGTAGCGGTCAGGTAAAAGCCGTTCTGGCCAAAATTGGCCAGCACCTTGCGCAGTCGACGGCGCAGACTGGCGGCCTTGTTCCGGCTTTTCTGGCCCTTGTCGCTCTCTTTGCGCTTCTTGCCCCGCTGGCGGTGCTCCTGATCCGTCACGGGGTAAATGCCCACGGTCTGGTATGTGTCCCCGCAAAGGGTCCTTTTTTCCCGGATGTAGCTTTTTCGCATCCCGGTGCCCTCCCTGTCCGGTAAACTTTTCGTGTTGGTTTCTTTTCTGTGGCCCACACAGTCACAAGATTAACGGGTATACAAGCCCCCCAAAAGCGCCCGCCCCGGACGCTTATTATAAAAAGGAAGGGCTTGTTCAGTTCAAACGCCTGCCGCCAGATTTTCCCTCTGGCAGCACCCGTTCAGCCTGACGCTCCCGCCGTCGCCAAAGCCCCCGGCCGCGCGCATCCAGCGCCGCCGGGGGCTCGTTATTTGTGCTTTCCGCCCATCCAGAACTCCGCGTCAAAGTCGTTCCGGTTGATCTTTCCCGCATCGTTCTGGCTCTTCGTGTAGGTCTTTTCTTTCTGTACCTCGGCTTTCCAGGCCCGGTATTTTTCGCACCGGTCGCTGCAGGCCGGGTGCCGGTCCGGGCAGTCCGGCGTGCATACCGGCTTTACCATGCCGGAGCGGCCGGTTTTCCCTCTGCTGCCCAGTACCCATAGCTCAGCTCCTTCTTCCCACGCTCCCGGGCCTTGGCGTTGTAGCCCTCCAGCTCCCGCACGTCCCGCTGCAGCGGGTCAGGGTCTGCCAGGTACTTCTTCAGCCGCACCCGGGGCTTCCTGGGTGCCGCCGGTTTCAGCGTCAGTACGGCGGCCCCCTTCGGCTTTGTGGGCCTCCTCGGCGGCTTTGCCTGGGCGTTCTCCGTCTTTTTCGGCTGCAGCCGCACCTTGTAGGCTTTCTGGCTGTAGGCTACTTCTACCTTTTCCCGGGTGATGTCCCACCGGTGCTTGCTGCGGCGCTTGCGCTGGCGCTGCTGGTCCCGCCACAGCGTCGGCAGGATCTTCTCCGCCCGGACCACGCCCTGGGCGGCCAGGTCTGCTGCCGTGCCCTCGTACAGCACCTTCCCGCTGTCCGGGTCGTGCAGGCGGTATTTGTACACCATCATACGGCTTTTCCCTCCTGCTTCCCGGCCCGGTGCTTTGCGCTCGCACGCTTCTCCTGCAGGCGCTTGAGCGGGTCCGCCCACTCCTCACGCACCATGTCCCGCACCTCCTGTACCTGCACGCCGTGCTTTCCGGCCGCCTTTTTGCAAAAGCGCTTGCGGCTCATTCTGCATTTGTCCTTGCTCATGCGTTGCCTCCGCTCCCGTACAGCTCCACTTCCACACCGTCCGCCGTCACCAGCACCCCGCCGTCCAGCGCCACGGCCAGCTGCTGCAGCCGTGCCGACGGCACCCGCAGCAGCCCGGCAGGCCGCATCCACTTGGTGATCTCCCCGGCCCGGATGCCGATCTTCTCCGCCAGGGTGTCGGCGTTCTCGCCCCGGTAGGCCATTGCCTCCTTCAGTGTCATTCCCATGCCTCCGTGATCTCAATTACTTTTTTGCAGCACCAGATCTGTGCATCCAATGCCCCGATTCCGCAGTCGAGCAACCACTTCTTGCGCTCCAGCAGCCAGATCTGCACATCATACGCCTGAATCCTGATAAGTCTGCAGATTCCTGCCCAGATCTCGGTCATCTCGCCCGCCTCCTCTCCCAGCTCTCCGGCATGGCCGGGGCCTGCAGCACGGTCTGGATGCGCTTTTCCACTTCCGCCGGGGCCAGCGGCAGGCAGCCCACCCGCTTGCGGCTGGCCTCCACCATCCAGGCCCGCTCTGCCAGCCCGTCCAGTGCCTGCCGGGTCTGGCGCTGCTGCTGATGCAGCGCCTGTGCGTCCGGGATGTCCTCCACCTGCACGTCGGTCTTGTAGGCGTCCCGGGCGCAGCGGCAAAAACGCTCCAGCGCCACGTCCACGCCGTCCTCTATGGCCCAGGCGGAAAGCTGCCGGAAGTTCTCCAGCACCGCTTTATGTAAGTCGTTCAGGCGCTTGGCTCCAAAGCCCAGCACCTCGGCGCAGGCCGCCGCGTATACCCGCCACTCCAGCGTGGCGGCGTTGTCCACCGCCATGCGGATCTGCAGTTCTTTCTGCTTGCGGGCCGCGCCCTTGCCCAGCGGTACCCGGAACTCGGTTTCCGCTCCTTCCGGCAAAAGGCTCACCAGCCAGGTCTGCCCGGCTGCGGCCTGTTCCCGGCCGCTTTTCCGGGGCTGGGCCATCACTTCCAGCATCTCCTCGTTGATCGCGTCCCGCCGCAGGTTTACCTTCCGCAGCCGCTGCACACCCACCTCGTACTCGTCGTGCAGGGCAATGGTCACGCAGGCGTGCATAAAATCTACCGCATTGTTCTCTGCCAGACTGATCTTCTCGGTCAGGCTCAGTTTCTTCTTCATCTCTTTGTCCTTTCGTAGTATTCGTCGTGCAGCTTCTGCCACTGGGCCAGCGGCAGAGCCTTGTCCCGTGCCGCACGGGCCAGCACCCGGTACGCCGGGCCGTTTTTGTCCCGCGGGTTCATCCAGTCCGCCTTTTCCAGCGCCTCGTTCAACTCCCGTCGGTACTCTTCGTAGGTCAAGGGTGCGCCTCCTTTACGGTTCCCCGTGGTCGTTCATCCAGCTGGCCGCCAGCGCCCGGGCGTCTGCCAGTTTGTCGCACAGCATGTTCACGGCTGCTTCCTGCATCCACTCCGGCAGCTTGTCGGCCTGCATCAGGGCAGCGCCCATGTCCCGCACCAGCTCCTCGCCGTGCAGCTCCATCCGCTGCCAGATCTCCGCCTCGTCCGTCGTCAGGTTCTCCGGCCGGCTCACTTCAGCACCTCCACGCTGTAGGCCTTGCAGGTACAGCCCCCGTGCTCTGCCCGGGCTTTGTCCTCGGCCATGGCCTTTGCCACGCCCTTGCTGATGGCCTGCACCTCGTAGCTGCAGTGTGTAAAGTATTCGCTTTTGGTCTGTGGCAGCTTCTGGCTGCACTCCACATTCACGCGGTATCTGCCCATCCTTCAGCCCGCCTTTCTGCGGTCAGCCGCTCGTTTTTCCTGCGGCTGCCGCTCCTTGCAGGGCTTTTCGTCCTCTTCCATCTCGGCGCAGCTGCCCAGGCCCGCCAGCACTACGCTCAGTGCCAGCAGCACCAGCGCACCCACAAAGCACCCCGCCATGGCCCAGCCCGTGTAGCATTCCAGGCCGCTTGCCACCAGCAGGCAGCCGATCAGGCTGGCCCAGCTGCCGCAGTAATAAAGCCATTTTTTCATTGCCATTTCCTCCTTGTTGTGTTAAACTTCTGGTGATGAGTGCATGCTGCTTTCATCACCCCTTGGCCTTGCCGGTGCTGTCACGCCGGCAGGGCCTTTTTGTTTTCTTGCACTTCTCCCGCTGCTTCTGCCATGCTTCAAACGCAGCCTGGTTCTCCGGGTCTGCGTAAAAATCCGCGGCAATGTCATACAGCGCCCAGATCTGCCACATCTTCAGCGGCCCGCTTTCACCGTCCATTCACGCCTCCTGTCAGTCCGGGTTAAAGGTCTGGAAGCGTTCGCCTTCGCCGGGTGCTTCCAGCGGGATCTTCCACTCGCTGCAAATGCTTTCGGCCACCGGCTTGGCAAAGCCGATCAGCTCGTCGCCCTGCGCTGCCATCAGCACTGCCGGACCTACAATGCTGCTCATGTAGTTGAACGCGTACAGATCCGTGGCGTGCTCATTGTAGGGCAGCTCCTGCAGCAGGCCCTCTTCGTTCACGGCCATCTGGATGCTGTCCACATCCTCCCGTGCCCAGCTGGCAGCCAGGCAGGTATCAGCCATCTCAATGGGCCCGCCCACCAGCTTCTGCAGTGTCTCCAGCTTGCAGGTGTCCCCGTCGTCACAGGGCAAAAGGTAAGCGCTGGTGTCCACCGGCATCACGATCACAAAACGTTCCATGTCCTTATCCCTCCGTATTGGCATAGCCTGCTTTTTCGGCGTCTTCCAGGCTGACATCGTCAAAACACTGCTCCAGCACCATCAGCACCCGGCGCTGTGCGCCGGGGCGCAGGTTTGCCCGGCGCATAGCGATCAGACAATAGCCCATGCAGGCTGCATTGCTCCACGGCCCGTTCAGGTTTGCCAGCATCCGGGCCGCCTCGTTCTTCTTGCCCATCTCTTTGTCCTCCTTGGTTTCATGCATTCTTCCCCGGCTGGCCCTTATTCTCCGATTTGTGCTATACTTGCACTGAAAGGAGATGAAAGCCACCCGTGCTTTACAAAATCATGTTTGAAATTCAATGTCCCTTTGACGCTCTGGGAATTCTGCCTGCAATGGAATCCGAAATCTGCTGCAGCGTTGTCCCCGGAAAGTCTCCGGTTTTCTCGGTTCCTAACGTCTGTGACCGCTGCAACGACACAAACTTTGAGCAATGTCAGCAATGCACTGGCGCAATCTATCAGATGTTCCGGCAGGGGCTTATCCCTGTGGAGTTTCTTCCTTCCTGGCCGGTTCGCACTCTGCCTGACCCCATCCGGCCATGTCTTGAGCTGCTTTCAGAATGATTTCTGCATTCTCGGCAATCACCCCGGAAAGCGACCTGTTATAATCAGGGTCATACACAGCCATCTTTCTGGCCGCCATCCACCCCGGCAGGAATTCCCAAAGGGTCTGTGCCGCTTCCAGCGTCTGGTTGCGGTCTCTGCTGTGTAAGTACAGCCCCAGTTCGTTGTAGTCCCCGCCCGCCTCTTCCACAGGCGTGCAGGGCTTTTTTGTTTCTTCCTCCACCTTCTTCCCTCCCTTCATGCG
>CABQHF010000114.1 GCA_902463905.1 uncultured Faecalibacterium sp.
TCCAGTTTGCCGGGTACTGCATCTGCCCCGCCTGCCGCCGCAAGATCGGCGCGCTGTAAACCAGAACAAAAAGGAGGCTCCCGCCCATGAGCCGCATGACAGATTTCACTCTCCCCTCCACGGTGCCCGGGCGCACCCTGCACGCCTTCTGCTGTGAGCCGGAAGGCGAGGTGCGGGCCGTGCTGCAGCTGTCCCACGGCATGGTGGAGTTCATCGACCGGTATAAGCCGCTGGCGGAGTATCTGGCCGGGCAGGGCATCGTGGTCATCGGCCACGACCACCTGGGCCACGGCGGCTCCATCCGCACCAAGGCCGATTACGGCTACTTTGCCGAGCCGGACGGCAACCGCGCCGTGCTGGATGACCTGTACGCTATGACCCTGTACGCCAAGCAGCGCTGCCCCGGCGTGCCGTATTTCCTGCTGGGGCACAGCATGGGTTCCTTCTATGCCCGGCAGTACCTGTGCGAGCACGGGCAGGAGCTGAGCGGTGCCATCATCATGGGCACCGGCTGCCAGCCCAGGGCGCTGGTGCAGTTTGCCCGCAGCACCTGCCGGGCGCTGGCCACCGTGCACGGCTGGCAGTACCGCAGCAAGCTGGTGGCAGACCTCTCCTTTATGGGCTACAACAAGGGGCTGGAAGGGCGCACCACCCACGACTGGCTCAACCGCGACCCCGCCGAGGTGGACAAGTACCTCGCCGACGAGCGCTGCACCTTCACCTTTACCCTCAACGCCTACTACAGCATGTTCAGCGGCATCCTGCGCCTGTACGACCCGGCCTTTCTGGCCCGGACGCCCAGGGACCTGCCGCTGCTGTTCCTCGCCGGCACCGCCGACCCGGTGGGTGAGCGCGGCAAAGGTGTGCTGCGCGCCGTCCAGAGCCTGAAGGATGCCGGTGTGCGGCACATCCGGTGCAAACTGTACCCCGGTGCCCGGCACGAACTGCTGCTGGAGACCAACCGTGCAGAAGTGTTTGCCGATATCTCCGCCTGGCTGAACGATCAGCTGGGCTGACGTTTGCCATTTTTTGTGCGCTTCAAAGCCGCCGCCCATTTGCCGGGCGGCGGCTTTTTTGCGCTTTTGGGCCGGATGGGCCGCCATTCAAAATTTCACATTTTCAGGCCGGATAAATTTCTTTGCCGTAGTGCAACAGCAGCGTTTCAATTATGTGTTAAAGTATCACACAAACGTCTCACCACCGTTTCAACGTGTTCGACTTCCCGGTCGTTTCTCTGCCATTTTTTGTGGAAAGGCCACGAATCTTCGTTCTATATTTTGTTCATCTATCCAGTTTTGCCATACTTCTCCGGCCGCATTGACAAATTTTTAAAAGGGTGCTATATAGAAATTATTATCATTCAAAGGTAGTTCCACCGCCTTTACGGTGTGCGGCAAAACCAGTAAGGAGAGGAATCATATGACAAACAAAAAGTTCAAGATTGCTGCAATGTCACTGGCACTGACTGCCTGTGTGGCTGCAAGCCCGCTTGCTGCCAACGCAGAGTCTCCCGATGCCGTCTCCGACACCCCGTCCTCCGCTACCCAGAGCGCGCCGGAAGCCACGGAGCAGGAGACACAAGCTACTTCTAAAAAGAAAGAGGCTGTCCAGCCTGCAGTTGTAGCGGAGACCCCCGTTGTGGTAGAGACTCCCGAAAAGGAGACTTCCGAAGAGAAGACTCCCGAAGAGAAGACTCCCGAAAAGGAGACTTCCGAAGAGAAGACTCCCGAAGAGAAGGCTCCCGAAAAGGAGACTTCCGAAGAGAAGGCTCCCGAAAAGGAGACTTCCGAAGAGAAGGCTCCCGAAAAGGAGACTTCCGAAGAGAAGACTCCCGAAAAGAAGACTCCCGAAGAGAAGACTCCCGAAAAGAAGACTCCCGAAAAGGAGACTTCCGATAAGGATATCGTAAGTTCCCTGCTGCCCGGTGCGGACAATGAGGTGTCCTCCGACCCACAGATCAGCCTGCTGATGCCCACCGAAGAGGGTGCTGTTGCAGTGGAAGACGGTGTCGTTGCAAAGATCGGCGAGACCGGTTACACGAGCTTTGACGAAGCTGTTGCCAACGCAAAAGACGGTGACACCATCCTTGTGACCCAGGACACCGACACCACAGGCCTGAACCTCAGCAAGAACCTGACGATCGAGGGTGCCGCCAAGACCGTTACCAAAAAGGACGCCGACGGCAACGATGTGGAAACCACCGAGAAACCCAAGCTGAACTTTACCGATAAGGGCATCGCCCTGTGGAGCAAATCTCTGACCTTCAAGAATATGCAGGTCGTCATGAATAGCATCGGCTCCACACCCTACACCGCAGAATGGAACTGGTCCACCGTTTGCGCCAGCAAGGATTCCACCCTGACCCTGGATAACACCGACATGACGATGGACGGCACCGGCACAGCCAGCAACGTCCACGCCATCTACTTCTGCAAAAACGACAAGCTGAACGTCCAGAACGGCTCCAACCTGACCATCCAGAACTACAAGCAGGACGCCCTGGAGTGGGACGGCGGTGACGGCGGCTATAATGTCAACATCACCGATGGCTCCACCTACACTTCCGACCACAACCGCTCCGGCTTTACCGGCACTTTCTATGTGGCGGTGGACGACAGCACCGTAAAGGTCCTCAACAGCACCGGAAACGGCTCCAACGGCTCCCACTTTGACATCAAGAACGACTCTGACGTGGAGTTCAGCAACAACGGCAGCCACGGCTTGTCTGCCGGAAACCTGAACATTGAGGATTCCACCGTTACTGCCAGCAACAATGGCCTCACCGGCATCACCTTCACCGGCAAAGGCAGCATCACCGATTCCACGGTAACGGTCACCGGTACAAAGGGTTTGACGAATTCCCATAGATACGGCTACAATGCAGGTCTGCGGCTGGGAAGTTCTTCGGCCACACTGGACATCAAAAACAGTACTGTGACCGTCGCCGACAATTATACAAGTGGCATCCTCTGCCGGAAGGGTAGCAAGCTGACCATTGACGATGCTTCCACCGTCACCGTCACAGGCAATAAGGCCACGCAGGAAAACGATGAAACCAAGGACGACCTTGCCCAGAGCGGCGGCGGCCTTGTGGTGCGCAAGAACGCAGAGGCCAAGCTGGGTGCCAAGACCACCATCAACAACAACCACGCTACCGTGGCCGGTGATGATATCTTTGTGGAACAGGGCGGCAAGCTGACCTTCTCGGTGACCAATGCCGGCACCGGCGACACCCTGAACGACTGCGGCGACAAGATCGACGGCTGGTATACCGATGCCAACGGCCAGCGCTGGAACTTCCACGGGGAGGAGCCGTTCTTCCAGAACCTGCTGGACAGCGGTGCCGAACTCACCCAGAACGAAGATGGCACCTACACCATCACCGCCGGGGAAGGCGGCCTTGCCCTGAAGGCTGCCCACGCCGAGCTGCCCGCACCGGAACCCGATCCGGAACCCACCCCGGATCCGGAACCCACGCCCGATCCTGACACCCCCGTCAGCCCGGAGGAGCCCACCACGCCTCCCGTGCAGGACGCTGCCCCCGATGAAACCGAGGCCGAGACGCCTGTGACCCCGGAGAACCCCGCCAATCCTTCTGTGCAGGATGCTACCCCGGACAGCACCGTGGCCGCCCTGCCCAAGACCGGCGTGAACTGGTTCACCGCTCTGGCCATGGCTCTGAGCGGCATGGCGCTCATGGCAGCCGGTGCCTTCACCAGCCTGTTCGCCAAGAGCAAGCACTGATGCACTGACAAGGCCAACCCCCAGCGAGCCGTAAAAAGCTCGCTGTTCCTCGCACACAATAACAATGCCCCCGGAGAGTTTTCCGGGGGCATTGTTGTTTCCATTTTTTGGCTGCCGCCCTCCCGCCGGGCGGCGGCTTTTCTGCGCTGAAAAAAAAGGCATTTTTGCAAGTGTATCAATAGCATATCAATAGTGTCTCATCAATGCAACAACAGCGCACATTTCTCTCTGCATTCTGCGTAAAATCTTGCTGCATTTTTTTGCATTTTGCCAATTATCCGCGTATTTTCGTAATCTTATTGACAGCGCAGCCAGAAAATGGTATATCATGAACAGAGTTTATTGCTCTGTTTTATCCCCATATAGATACAATTTATAGTATCTTTTTGTGTGTGTCGGAACCGCCTGGAGATCGGGTTCCCATTTTTGAGGAGGTATTACTCATGAGATTGCGTAAACAGAAAAAGGTCGTTGCGGTCACACTGGCCACTGCCATTGCCGTCAGCACCATCAGCGCCAGCGCTTCCGCTGTGCAGTACGATCTGGCCAACGGTGATGTCACCATCGACCAGGACGAGCATAAGGGTGCTTACAGCTATCAGGGCGATGGCGACCGCACCTACGTCAACGAGGACAAAGAGGATGACGGCAAGATCATCATCAAGGGTGACAAGGAAAATGCCACCGACAACACCGTCACCGTGAAAGAGGACGTCCAAAAGACCAATAACGCCGACGGCTCCGAAGGCCGCGACGTGGATATCGTGATCGACGGCGTGAACGCCGATACCAGCGAAAGCGGTAAATCCACCGTGACCGTTGGCGAGGGCGCAGACGTTGACCTGACCGTCAAGGATTCCACCCTGACCACCGGCGGCAACGGCATCGACATTGGCAAGGATCTGGACGGCACCGACGAAAATAAGGACACCAAGGTGGACCTGACCCTGGAAGATACCACCATCAACCAGACCAACAAGAACAGCGCCGGTCTGGACGTGCGGCAGGGTTCGGACGTTGACCTGACCCTCAAGGGCGACAATATCATTGACGGCTCCGCAGCCATCGACAGCGCCACCAAAGAGGCCGAAAGTAAAGGCAAGAAGCTCACGGATATCAATGTCAACGTGGAAGGCATCCGCGTGGGCGGCGAAGTGGCTTCCGACAGCTCGGACGCCGAAAAGGACGCCCACCTGACCATCAAGGGCGACAAGGAAGAGACTTCCGACACCACCGAAGAGACCACCGGCGGCAGCCTGACCATCAAGGACACCACCACCGGTATGGTGATCGCAGGTGGCTCTGACGAGAAGGATTCCAGCGTCACCATCACGGACGGTGCAGATGTCACCATCCAGGACACCCATATTTCCGGCTCCACCCAGAGCGGCCGTGACGTCATTCAGCACGGTGATCTCACGCTGGACGGCGGTTCTTCCCTGACCATCGACAAGACGGAGCACGGTTCGCATGTAGGGGAAGACGGTAAACCGCACGAGAACGGCGGTATTGGCATTGCCAGCTGGAACGACATCATCGTCAAGGCCAAGAGCAAGCTGAACATCAAGAACACCCAGACCGGCATTTACGGCCATCAGGGTGCCAGCACCAGCCTGACTACCGAGGACAGCACCCTCACCATCACCGACAGCGATGCCGGCATCCACTACGAAGGCAGCGGTACGGCTAAGGATGGCTCCAAGCTGGAAGCCGCCGGTGACATCACCTTCAAGGATTCGGACGTTACCATCGAGGGCAAGAGCTACGGCATTGCGACCGGCAACAACAGCAATACGACCGTCACGTTTGACAATACCACTGCCAATATCTCGGCAGAACTGACCAATACTGAGAACGAAGGAAGATACGCCATTTACTGTGAGGATTCGGGTGAAAACGGCAGCCTGATCGTCACAAATGGCAGCAAGCTCAAACTGCAGGCGAACTACGGCATCGTTGCCGGTTACCGGAATGTACTCATTTCGGGCAACAGCACGGTCGATTCGACCACGCGGGATATGGCCATCCAGCTCCGCAACCGCAAGGGCACTACTCTGCATATCACGGATGGCAGCGTCTACAACATGACCGATGGTTCTCACGATAACTATAACCTTCATGCTTATGGTGCCAACCACGATATTCTGGTGGACAATGGCGGCGTTCTGTCCATGGACCTGCACAATTCGTATTCCGGCATCAGTCTGGGCATGAATTGCACCCTGACTGTGGATGACGGCACCGTCCTTGTAAAGGGCGATTATAACCACAGCGGCATCTACGCCAACGGCCCCTTCTCCAAGATTTTTATCAAGAATAACGCCCATGTGGAAGCTCCCACCATTGTAAGGAACACGTACCCCGGTCAGAAGCTCGTCGTCACCGGCGGCACCCTGACCTATGATTACAGCAAGGCCAACACTCTCTGGCCGGAAAATGCGCAGGGCAACAAGCTGACCAACTTCCTGCTGACCAAGGACGCCGACCACGCCGACTTTGGTGCCTTTGCCTACAACGGCACCAAGTACGAGTACGTCTCCGACCTGAACAAGGAAGAGGGCAAGCAGTACCTGTCCGTGTGGGTGCCCGCCGCCGCACTGGAGTACATGCTGGATGTGGACGGCAGCCACGACCCGGAGATCATCGGCAAGACGCTGGCAGACCTGCAGGCCGCCGGGTACAACTTCAACACCAAATACAAGACTTCTGATGGTGTGATCGTCCTGCAGGATATGGTGGTGAACGGCCACAGCCTGAACTTCACCAAGACCACCGATGCCGACGGCAACACCAAGCTGATCTGGGGCAACTACGAGAACCGTGCCGACGGTGCCCCCAAAGCCTACGACATGGTCTATGGCACCGAGTACGAGTACGAAGGCAAGACCTACACCATCGTTTGGGGCTATGAGCACAAGAATAACGCCAACGGCAGCAGTGCCGACGGCCTTGACCAGAACATTCTGGATGCTTTCGATGCCGATTCCAACGTGAAGGTGACCGGCGACAACATCACCGGCGAAAGCTCTGACGTCTACACCGTGACCATCTATGGTGCCCTGCGTGAAGTCGTGGAACCCACCCCGGATCCGGAACCCACCCCGGTCGATCCCGAGGGCCCGGACACCCCCGTCAGCCCGGAAGGCTCCACCGATACTCCCGTGCAGGACGCCACCCCGGACGAAGCCGAGACGCCCGCGAACCCGGAGAACCCCGCCAATCCTTCTGTGCAGGATGCTACCCCGGACAGCACCGTG
>CABQHF010000115.1 GCA_902463905.1 uncultured Faecalibacterium sp.
GTGACCGAAGTGCACACCTGCCTCGAGAAGCTGCTTCATAGAAACGACTGCCATAGTAAAAATACCTCCAGATATTGTTTTGCCTCCGCACACCGTGATCCTTGGCCGTATCGGACGGTCCCGGACTGCCCTCCACTCCCGATGGAGCACAAAAGGGCATAGTGATGCGTGTGTAATGCCTTGTTATCATAGCACAAAAAGTGCACGGTTGCAAGAGTTTTTCTCTGTTTTGTCCAAAAAAGTTTCCGGTTTTTTGCTTATTTGCCTTTGGCGGGCTCTGCCACGCTTTCCAGCCCCATGCGGGTGAGGGCATAGCCCTTGCCAAACATCAGGTCATATTGCAGCATCCAGTGCTCCTGGGTCCAGCGCTGCTGGAACTCGGTGGGTTCCAGCGTGGTGGTGCCGTCCAGGTTCATGGTCACGCCGCGGGTGCAGGCGCGGCTGGCCACCCGGAGCTGCCGGTTCAGGAACTGGAAGTACAGCGGCTGCTGCAGGCCGTAGAGGTTCATCATCACCGGCGAGATGTCGTAGGCGGCAATGGTGCCCAGGTCCACCTGTGCGTCACTGTAGTTGGACCACATGAGCAGCGTGGTCTGGTGCAGGCGGGGGTCCGCGCTGGAATCGCTGGCATAGCCGGTGGTGGTGTACACGTCGTAGTTGGAGTCGATGGGGTTGTAGTGGTCGCCCCAGAACACCAGAATGACCGGCTCATCCACCTGCGAGAAGTACGCCGTCAGCTTGCCCAGCATGGCGTCGGCGTCCCGGATGCCGGTAGCAAAGTCCTCCAGCGCGCCCACCGTGCTGGCCTTCATGCCCGCCGGGTGCTCCAGCACCTTCACCCGCTCGTCATCGGGGTAGTTGTCCTTATTATAATTGGTATGGTTCTGCATGGTGACCGCGTGCAGGAACACCGGTGCGTCGGAGGATTCCTTCATCTGCTCGTACTGGCCGATGATCTGGTCGGCCATGGAGTCATCGGTGACAAGGCCGTTGGTCCAGTAGTGCTTGCGCACCTTGGTCACACCGTGCATATCCTCCAGACTGATGAAATCGTCCAGACCCAGGTTGGGGTAGGCCTTGTCACGGCTCCAGTACTTGGCCCAGAAGCAGTGCACGGCAGCCGTCTGGTAGCCCTGCGTCTTGAGGTAGCTGGGCAGGGCGAACATGGGCTTGGTGACATGCTGCTGATAGGGCTTTGAGCCGCTGGGCAGGAAGGACACCGAGTAGCCGGTCAGAGCCTCGAACTCCACATCGCAGGTGCCGCCGCCGAAGCTGGGGCTGTAGGCCCGGCCGTAGGCACTGGTCTGCTGCAGGGCGTGAAGGTTGGCCGACACATCCGTATCGAACTTGATGCCGTACTGTTCCAGCTCCGACACATCCCAGTAGGACTCATCCATCACATAGATGATGGTGGGCTTTTTCACCTGCTCGTCCTTGTCGGTGGTGGCCGCATAGCTGGTGGGGTACAGCGGGCTGGTGGTGAACTTCTGGCTCTCGCCCACGTTGTCCAGAATGGCATCCACCACCTCTTCTGAGTAGTTGTCCGGCTTGTCGATCTCCAGATTGGACAGGTTGGTCATAAAGCCGGTGACAACACCATAGTAGCGGTAATAGCGGTCCTGCATCCAGGCGTCCGGCACGATGCCGATGGCCTGGCAGACGGCCGGCTGCAGAAAAACGCCGAAGATCAGCAGGCACATTGCTGCTGCGGTGGCCGCACTGCCCGCCACACGGGGCAGCCAGCGCTGTTTATGCCGCCCACGGTACAGGAAAAAGCTGCCCGCCATCAGCGCCAGTTCCACCACGACCGTGACGATCATGCTGGTCTGGATCTTGATGCCGGCAGCGGACGCCACACCGGCGGCCTCCGACACCTGTGCCAGGTCCCAGGGCAGGAAGGGTTCACCGCGCAGCTGCAGGGTATAGAAATTCACCGCGCAGGGTACGCAGCCCAGTACCGCCATGCCCAGCGTAGACAGCGGCGGCAGCCGGAAGATCCAGTCCAGCAGCAGCCAGATCAGAAACAGGAACAGCCATGCCAGCAGATAGGCCTCGGCATGGGGGAAAATAAAGCTTGTAACGGTGTCCGCCGTCAGCGCACCGCGGGCGATCCACTCGCCCAGCAGCACTGTGATCAGCGATGCCGCCAGCGGGAACGCCATGCGGGCCGCCAGAAGCGGCTTGGGAGTTTTCAACGAATTCATGGGTCCGATCCTTTCCACATCTACCAGCAGTTGGTTCTTTTGCACAAACCTTCTGCGATTATTATAGTCATTCCTCCGAAAATGTCCACCCCTGTTTTACAAAAAACAGCCTCATTTTTTTACAGATCCGCTCAGAGGCCCAGTTTTGTGCGCACCGTCTGCCACAGGCCGGGCTTCGGGGCCGGTGCCGGAGGCAGCTGGGTGTGCACCAGCACCGCATCCGTGCCGATAGTCTCGATCTCCTGCCATGGGATGGTCAGGCTCTCTTCCCTGCCCAGCAGGCCGAACAGCCGGGGCCGCCCCAGCAGGATCAGGCTCTGCAGACGGGCGGTGGCGGGATCAAAGGCCAGATCATCGGCCCGGCCCAGGCACACCCCCTGCTCCAGCTGCACAACTTCCTTTTCGCAAAGTTCCCGGATGGTCACAGCACCTCTCCCCTCTCTGCCACCAGCCTATGCGGCCCGGGCCGCGTCCATGCAAAAAGCGGTGGAAAAGCACCGCCGGGTTGTGGTATACTGGAGCTGTTCCCCAACAACTCTGAATAAAGCGAGGCAACTTGTATGTATAAAAGTATCGTGTTTGACCTGGGCGGCGTGATGATCGACTTTGACCCCAGGGGCTATCTGGTGGACCGCCTGTGCAACGCCGAGACCGAGGAAGAGGTCTACGACCTGACCTTTGGCAGCGAGGAATGGAAGCTGCTGGATGCCGGGCTCATCTCCCGCTTTGACGGCAACCACCGGATGCTGGAAAAGGCCCGGGCTGCGGGCTGTGCCTTTGAGGTGCAGGGCGTGCTGGACGACTGGCTGCACATCCTGCGGCCCCGGCACCGGATGGAAGAGCTGGTGCGCCGCCTGAAGAGCCACGGCTACTGCGTGTACTACCTGAGCAACATCCCGCAGGATGTGCTGGACCTGCTCCGGGACCGGGGCGTGCTGGACGGCTTTGACGGTGGTGTGGCTTCCTGTGAGGTACACATCAACAAGCCGGACCCGAAGATCTACAAGGCCCTGCTGGACAAGTATTCTCTCAAGGCCGAGGAGTGCGTGTTCATCGACGACCGGCTGGAGAATGTGCAGGCCGCCTTTGCGCTGGGCTTTGCCGGCATCCAGATGAAGGACAGCGTCGGCACCCTGGTGCGCAGCCTTGCCACCTGCAACGTGACGCTGCGGTAACCTTTCTACAGACAAACAGCCCCCGCCGGGCATTCTCGTCCCGGCGGGGGCTGTTCCTTGTGTGCAGAATTACTTTTCCTCGTAGTTCTGGCAGTAGTGCGGGGTGCCTTCCTGCTGCGTATTGCAGGTGCACTGCTCGGTCACTTTGATCTGCGGCAGGTCACATTTGCAGCCGGCCACATTGTGGCAGCATGCGCAGACATCACAGGTAACACCGATGTTTTCCATATTGATCACCTCTCTGCAGACAGGATGCCCCGTCTGCCGGGCGATTATGCATCCGTTTTTTGCGCTTCCCGTTTTGCCTTGATGGTCACCGCCACATGTTTCACGGACAGCACCGGGTGCACCGGCAGCATCCGGGGACCGGCCCAACGCATCACCACGCGGATCTGCTCCCGCATGGCGGGCTTGTAGCAGTGCACTTTGCAGGCCGAACAGAAGGTCTTGGTCTCCATGAACGGGCATTTGTCAATGCGGGCCAGTGCGTAGTCCTGCAGTTCCTGACAGGCCGGGCACAGCTGCCCTTTGGGTGTTTTGTGCTGTTTGCGGCAGTAAAGCGCGATCATCTCGCTCACCAGCAATTTTTCGTCGGCACGTTTTTTGTCTAAGTTTTTCGGGGTCTCCTGCATGAGATCCATTCCTCCTGCTGTTTTTACTCCCGCTTCCGGCCTGAGCGCACCGCTGCACGGCGCACTGCATAACGCAGCACCGCAAAGCAGGCTGTCACTCCAACTGCTACCACCACTGCCATACACACCGTCCTTCAAAAAGCCAAGCGGCAGGGGCCGAGAGCGCTGTACCGCGCCCATCTTATCCCCTGCCGCATGTATTTACGTTCTTCTGTACAGGGCTGTCCGCAGTAGAACTGCCGGAACCGGTCCTATTAGTTTAGACGAACAAACCTCATTTGTCAAGAGGCGCCCGGTCTGTGGTTACCAGGCAGCCAGGTCTGCGCCCAGCTTGCGGCAGGCGGCCTGCACGTCATCGTCCGGAGCCTCGTTGCAGATCAGGCCCTCGCCGCCGAACACCTGTGCGCCGTCGCCCTGGGCACGCTCCACCCAGTCACGCATCCACTGGCCGTCGCCCCAGCCGTAGGAGCCGAACAGTGCCACCTTCTTGCCGTTCAGCGAGCCCTCCAGATCCGAGAACATCGGCTCAAACTCGCTCTCCTCCAGCTGCTCGGCACCCATTGCAGGGCAGCCAAAGGCGACCACATCATACTCGCCCAGCTTGGCGGCGTTCATCTCGCTGCAGGGGATAATGGTGGCGTTGGCACCTGCGCCCTCTGCGATGCAGTTTGCCATGGTCTCGGTGTTGCCGGTCTGGCTCCAGAATACGATTGCTACTTTGCTCATTTGAATCGACCTCTCTCAATCAATCTTTCGTTAGTTTACGCTAACTTTTAGCTCCAGAAAAATGCGGCCGGACAATGCCGACGCATTTCTCGTGGTTAGTTTGTTCTAACCATCAACAGAATACCACAGGTTGGCAGGCTTGTCAAGGTTTACTGCTCAAAAACATGGAACAGAAGCAGCAATACCCCATAAATCACCGGCTGATGCAGCAGATAGATCCCCAGCGAATGTCGGCCCAGCCACCCCAGCGGCGCACAGACCGACCGGCGCAGCGGCTCCATGCGGGCCCGCCCCATGCAGAAATGCAGGAAGTACCCTGCCCAGAACAAAAACAGCCAGGGCAGCAGCGGAAAGTAATCCGTGGAGAAAAAGCCCCGCGGGAAAAAGCCGAAGAACGCCGTAAAGAGGTTGGCATACCAGGCACCCGGCAGCAATATCTGCCACGTGCCCAGCTGCCAGAAGCCATCCTGCGTGTGGTAGGTTGCCGCGAAGAGTAGCAGCGACACCACCAGCCCGGCCCATGCCGGGATCTTTTGCAGCAGCGGCTGCAGAAGGCCGGTGATGAGCATGGCCGCCCCCAGCAGGGTGAGCACCCCGAACACGACCCGGTCCTCCGGCATGAACAGCAGCGTGACCGCCGTGACCAGCACCCCCGCCCCGGAAATGATCAGCCCGCGCCGCAGCGGGCGATGCCCCAGCGGCAGGCAGAAGCCAGACAGCAGAATGAACACCCAGCAGATGCTCTGCTGCCACAGGTGCCCCTGCCAGCCCGTATACCATGCGGCAGACATGCCAAACAAAAAGATCAGATCCCAACAGGCATGATAGCCGATCATGCTGAGCAGGTCCAGCCCGCGCAGCTCATCCAGCAGCGCATAGCGGCCCGCTGCCGGTTTGTTTTTGGAAGGTTTGTCCATTCCCGTCCCCTCTTTTCGTGCAGTTGGTTCCAGTATAAGCCGCTGGGTCGGGGTGTGTCAAGGCGCAAAAAGCCCGCTGCACGGCGGGACGCACTGTGCAGCGGGCAGAATGGATGACTGGGGAAACCCGATCAGACTTCGGTGTTGAAGTAGCGCTTCAGCAGGCCCTCGAAGCCGCGGCCATGACGTGCCTCATCCTTGGCCATCTCATGGACGGTATCGTGGATGGCATCCAGGTTCAGGGCCTTTGCCTTCTTGGCCAGGTCCATCTTGCCGGAGCAGGCACCGCACTCGGCCTCGGCACGCATCATCAGGTTCTTCTTGGTGCTGTCGGTCACGACCTCGCCCAGCAGCTCGGCAAAGCGGGATGCATGGTCAGCTTCCTCATAAGCGTAGCGCTTGTAAGCCTCGGCGATCTCGGGGTAGCCCTCACGCTCTGCCACACGGGCCATAGCCAGGTACATGCCGACCTCGCTGCACTCACCCTCAAAGTTGGCGCGCAGACCGTCCACGATCTCCTGGGGCACGCCCTCTGCCTTGCCGATGCCTACAACGTGCTCGGTGACATAGGTGTTGCCCTTCTTCTCAACAAAAGCGGAGGCAGGAGCCTTGCAAACGGGGCACTGAGCCGGGATCTCACCTTCAGCAATGTAACCACAAACGGTGCAAACATATTTCTTCATAAGAACAGACCTCCATCATTCTCTGATTGATTCATTTTGAAATCGAAGTGCAGGTGTTGGTACTCACCAGCCCTTCTCATGGCTCTATTATAGCGAATAATTCCTAGTTAGTCAAGCATAATTTTAAGAATTATTCTCAATTACAAAAAACTGGCAAGGTCACTAAAAACCTTGCCAGAAAACTATGCGCTTTGCCGGGTTTCCTCGGACGCATCTATTTTATTGTAGGGAGATCAGACCTGCAGGTTGCTGCTGGAAGCAGCCTCGGAGCCGTCGGCAGCGTCAAACTCGTAGTCGTTGCCGGGCAGGATGGCGTTGAGCAGAATGCCGGCAATGGCAGCGATGGCCAGACCGGACAGGTTGATGTTAACGCCTGCGATGGCAAAGCTGACGCCGCCCACCGAGTTGAAGCCCAGGGCGCACACCAGAATGACAGCGGCCACGATCAGGTTGCGGCTGTTGGTAAAGTCCACATGGTTTTCCACCACGTTGCGCACACCGATGGCGGAGATCATGCCGTACAGCACAAAGCTGATGCCGCCGATGATGCCGGTGGGGATGGTGTTGATGACGGCCTCAAACTTGGGGCTGAAGCTCAGGATGATGGCCAGCACAGCGGCAATGCGGATGACCAGCGGGTCGTAGATCTTGCTCAG
>CABQHF010000116.1 GCA_902463905.1 uncultured Faecalibacterium sp.
GCCCTTATGGCGGCTTTGGCGGTCCCGGCCCTTACGGCGGCCGCGGCCCGCGGAACTCTCCGCCGCCGCGCCGTACCCCGCCCCGCAGCACTCCGCCCCGCAGCGGCGGCTTCGGTGGTGGTTCCTTTGGCGGCGGCTCCTTTGGCGGCGGCAGCTTCGGCGGCATGGGCGGCGGCTCCAGCCATGGCGGCGGCGGCGGACGCGGCCGTTGATGCCAACAACATAACCGCATAAAAAACAAGGCAGAGAACTGCTGTGGACGAAACGTCTGCGGCAGTTCTCTTTTTATGTGCTTCTATCGTGAACGGAATTCATTTGACAAAACAATTTTGGTAACATATACTGGATGACATCACGGAAACGAAAAAGGGAAGGAATCGTCATGTTGACTCTGGATAAAATCTACCACGCCGCCTTTGTGCTCAAGGACGTTGCCCGCAAGACCGACCTCATCGAGGCCCCCAAGCTGTCCAAGGACTGCCAGCTCTACCTGAAAACCGAGAACCTGCAGGCCACCGGCAGCTTCAAGGTGCGCGGTGCTTACTATAAGATCAGCCAGCTTTCGCCCGAAGAAAGCGCCAAGGGCGTCATTGCCTGCTCGGCCGGCAACCATGCGCAGGGTGTGGCGCTGGCCGCCACCCGCCGCGGCATCAAGAGCATCGTCTGCATGCCGGACGGTGCCCCCATCATGAAGGTGGAAAATACCAAGAACCTGGGTGCAGAGGTCTGCCTTGTGCCCGGCACCTACGATGACGCCCACGACAAGGCCGTGGAGCTGCAGGAAGAGACCGGCATGACCTTCATCCACCCCTACGATGACGAGCAGGTCATTGCAGGCCAGGGTACCATCGGTCTGGAAATTTTGGATCAGCTGCCGGATCTGGATGCAGTCATCGTGCCGGTGGGCGGCGGCGGCCTGATCTCCGGCGTGGCCTTTGCCATCAAGAGCCTGCGCCCGGAGGTCAAGGTGTACGGCGTACAGGCCGAGGGTGCCCCCAGCATGTACCGCAGCCTGCACGAGCACAAGTACCAGACCCTGAAAGCTGTCTCCACCTTTGCCGATGGCATTCAGGTCAAGACCCCCGGCGAGCTGACCTACCAGCTCTGCGAGCAGTATGTGGACGACGTCGTGACGGTGAGCGAGGACGAGACCGCCGCCGCCATCCTCTCCCTGATGGAAAACCAGAAGCTGGTGGCCGAGGGGGCCGGTGCGGTGCCCGTGGCTGCGGCCCTGTTCCACAAGCTGCCCATCGAGGGCAAGAAGGTGGTGTGTGTCATCTCCGGCGGCAACATCGACGTGAACATCCTCAGCCGCGTGATCACCCGCGGCCTAGTCATGAGCGGCCGCAAGGCCAACCTGACCATTGCTCTGGAGGACAAGCCCGGCCAGCTGAAGAGGGTGGCCGAGATCGTCTCCCGCTGCGGCAGCAACGTAGTGTCGGTGCAGCACGACGGCTCCGACCCCAACATGCCCATTTCCAGCTGCTTCCTCAAGCTGACGCTGGAGACCCGCGATGCCGCTCAGATCGAGCAGATCCGCGCCGAACTGACCAAAGAAGGCTTCCAGCTGGTGAGCGAGCGCGTGTAACAGATGCAAAAAAGGCCTGCATGAAACGCAGGCCTTTTTCATAGGAAGTCTTAACGGTTACCTTATACAATACCGCCCTTGCAAAGAACCCTGGTTCCGAAAGCGGAAAGTTCTATGCCGAAGCTCCCGACACCCCGGATGAAAAAATCGCACAGTATGCGTTGCTGTTCGAGCATCCGGATGCACTGACCGCAGCAAAAGAGTATACCGGATCCTATTGGAAGTATCATTGAAGATTTGCTATAATATAAGTCAGCCCGCTTGAAACAACGGCTGTTTCAAATCATGAATCTACAAACAAAGGAGAACCATTATGAAAGTTGTATCTACCTCCAACGCACCTGCCGCCATCGGCCCCTACAGCCAGGCACTGGATCTGGGCAGCATGGTGTTCGTTTCCGGCCAGATCCCGGTAGACCCCGCCACCGGCAAGATGGCAGACACTGTGGAAGAGCAGGCTGCCCAGAGCCTGGCAAACCTCAAGGGCATTCTGGCCGAGGCAGGTCTTTCCATGGCCAATGTGGTCAAGACGGTAATCTTCCTGGCCGATATCAACGATTTTGCCGCTGTGAATGCGGAGTACGCCAAGGCCTTTGCAGAACCGTTCCCGGCCCGCAGCTGCGTGCAGGTGGCAGCCATCCCCAAGGGTGCAAAGCTCGAGATCGAGTGCATCGCGGTGCGGGGCTGATCCCAAAAGCAACAGATAGACAAAAGAGGCTGTGCCCACCGGCACAGCCTCTTTTGTCTATTGAGAAGAAGGAAGAAAAACGCATAGTTACGGGCGCTGACCCATGCCGCCCTCCAGCGTGAGGGTCTCGCCGGACATGAACTTGAAGTCCGGCATGGCCAGCTGGACGCACACGCGGCCGATCTCCTGTTCGGCGTTGCCGTAGTGGCCCATGGGCGGCATTTTGACGTTGGCCTTGAAGGCCTCCGGGTAAGCCTGCTGGAACTGCTCCAGCTTGACGGTCCAGGCCAGCGGGCAGACGACATTGACGTTGATATCATCCGGGCCCCACTCGGTGGCGGCCACGCGGGACAGGCCGCGGATGCCCTCCTTGGCGGCAGCGTAGGCACACTGGCCGTAGTTGCCGAACAGGCCGGCACCGGAGGCAAAGTTGATCACGCTGCCGTGGGACTCCTTCAGGTAGGGGTAGCAGGCCTTCATATAATAGAAGGCTGCGTACAGGCCCGAATACAGGGCCAGGTCGAACTGCTCGGTGGTGTGCTCGGCCAGCGAGACGCCGGAAGCCGAGGCCTGTGCGTTGTTGATCAGCACCTGAATGCCGCCAAAGGCGTCAACGGCCTGCTTCACTACATTCTGCACGGTGGCTTCGTTGTCGCCGCCGACGCACACATCGGCCTGCACCGGCAGAACTTTGATGCCGTACTTGCTTTCCAGCTCCTGCTTGGCCTCGTCCAGTTTTTTCACATTGCGGCCGGTGATCACAAGGTTTGCACCCTCTTTTGCGTAGGCCGTAGCGATGCCGTATCCAATGGAACCGCAGCTGCCATCCTGCAGGACTGCACGCCCTGCACCGGTGATGAGTGCGGTCTTACCCGTTAAAAAGCCCATAGTTACCCTCCAGAATGTACCCGGAAGAGCTCCGCCCTGCCGGGCTGATTTTGGCCATATTATAGCCCGCAAACTGTCGGAAATCAAGCCTTTTTACCGATAAATAAAAAATAGACAAAGATTGGAAGAAAGTGAAAAATTTCACGAGAATACGGCGCTTTTGCGAAAATTTTGACGGGGCTTTGTTGTTAAAGTAACGACAAACTAAGCGCTCTCTTTTGCACGGGTGGAAAAGTGCCCGGCAATGAAAAAAGCCCTCCCTTTCGGGAGAGCTTGAAACGCCTGCGGGGATGGCGGGAGGGGATTTTTACTTCTGCACCCCGGCCTCGCACTGCTCGATGAACTGCTTGGCCACGCGGGGGCTGCGGCCGCCGGCGCGGATGGCAAAGGCCTCGGCCTTGACCAGCAGCTGGTCCATGGGCATGTCGATGTGGTGCTGCTTTGCCAGCTCGGTGAGGATGGTCTCGAACCGGGCCTTCTCCGGCCGCTGGAAGGTCACCGTCAGGCCGAACCGGGCCGAAAGGCTCATGAGCTCCTGCCGGGTGTCGGCTTCGTGGATATCGTCGCCGGTGCGGTCGGTCAGGGTCTCCTTGATCAGGTGGCGGCGGTTGGAGGTGGCATATACCGCAATGTTCTTGGCCCGGCCGCCTACGCTGCCTTCCAGAATGGCCTTCAGGGCGGCAAAGTTGTCGTCGTTGGCGGTAAAGCTCAGATCGTCGATGAACAGGATGAACTTGAGGGGGTTGGCAGCCAGCTTGTCCATCAGGTCGGGGATCTGGTACAGCTGGTTCTTCTTCACTTCCACCAGCCGCAGGCCCTCCGGGGCAAACTCGTTGGCGATGGCCTTGACCGAGCTGGATTTGCCAGTGCCGGCGTCACCGTACAACAGCACATTGTTGGCGGGCATCCCGGCCAGCAGGGCGCGGGTGTTGGCGATCACCTTTTCCCGTTCCTTCTCATAGCCCGGCAGTTCGTCCAGGCGCTGGGGGTCGGGGTACTTCACCGGCACCAGATGGCCGTTCTCCACCGTGAACACATGGTGCTTGGCGAACATACCGTAGCCCTTTTTGCCCACTTCGCTCATGCGCTGGGCGTAGGCGGCGGGCAGATCCAGATCTTCTGTCTCCCACCGGGGCAGGAAGGCCAGCTCCTCCTGCGGGGCGTCTGCCGCTTCCAGCAGAGCGTCCAGCGTCAGGTCGCACAGCTGCTGCAGAAAGGCCAGCTCGTGATCCAGCGCCGTCTGCAGCACCGGGCTGAGGGTGCCGGCGGCAGCCTGCCGCACACAGACCGTCTCGGTCTCCAGCACGGCGGTGCTCAGGTAGCTGCCCCAGTTGGTGGTGCGCTCGAACAGCACACTTTCAAACTGTGCCACGGCGTCGCATACGGTGCCAACGCTGCAGCCATCGACAGAAAGGCGGTCGATCAGGGCGGAGAATCTGGCCGCCACGGGGTCGTTCAAAAGGGAGCGGAAGATCACAAGCCCGTGCAGGCGGGCACTCCATTCATACAGTTTCATAGTCCGGTTTCCTCGATCCTGAATGTTTTTTGCACATCCTCTGGTGCATGATGCGCATGGTGCGTGCACATATAAAGAGAGTATACAGCGGTTTTTCATTTCACGCAAGAGTGTTTAATTTCCTTCATGTTTGGAGCGATTCAGGTTACGAATTGTCGATTGACAATAGCCCGATTTATAGTATAATTTACATCAACAAATGCGCGGATGGGAAAAAGTACCACACAGAGCCAACTGTTCAGAGAACTGCCGGTCGGTGCGAGGCAGAGAGAGCTTTGCGGGGGAAGTCGTCCCGGAGCAGCCTGTTGAACGGATGCACAAAAAGCGTCCCTGTAAGCAGCGCCGGTTGCAGCCGTTACAGTGCGGGACTTTGCTGGAAGTCCGTGAGGGGGCGTGCACAGCACGCCAACGAGAGTGGTACCGCAGAGAGCTTGATGATCACAAGGTCTTTGTCTCTTGAGTCAACAGGGGACAAGGGCTTTTTATTTTCCCCAAAGCCCCTGCAGGAACGTGGAAAAGTGTAAAAAAGTGGATTTTAGGACAGGAAACAGGAGTAACTCACCATGCAGTTGAACGGTTCTCAGATTTTTGTGGAGGTTCTTTGTGAGCAGGGCGTGGATACCATTTTTGGTTATCCCGGCGGCGCAGTGCTGAACCTTTATGATGAGCTGTATAAAAACGCCCACCGCATCACCCATGTGCTCACCGCTCACGAGCAGGGAGCCTCCCATGCAGCAGACGGCTACGCCCGGGCCACCGGCCGCACCGGCGTGGTGCTGGCCACCAGCGGCCCGGGTGCCACCAACCTGGTCACCGGCATCGCCACCGCTTATATGGACTCGGTGCCTCTGGTGGCCTTTACCGGCAACGTAGCCACCCCGGGCATCGGCAAGGACTGCTTTCAGGAAGCCTACATTGAGGGCATTACCATGCCCATCACTAAGCATAACTTTACGGTGCGCCGGGTCGAGGATCTGGCCGACACCATGCGCGCAGCCTTCCGCATTGCACAGAGCGGCCGCAAGGGCCCGGTGCTGGTGGACATCCCAAAGGATGTGACTGCCGCCGTGTGCGAGTTTGAAAACAAGCAGCCGGAGCCCATCCGCACGGTGACCACCTTTGATGCGGAACAGGTGCGCTGGGCAGCCGACCTGATCAACGCGGCACAGCGCCCGCTGGTGTACTTTGGCGGCGGCGTGCGCAGCGCGGCCTCCTGCCAGCCGCTGCGGGATCTGCTGCACAAGGCCCAGATCCCGGCCACCTACACCCTGATGGCGGCCGGTGTGGTGCCTTACGGCGACCCCATGAACATCGGCATGCTGGGCATGCACGGCTGTTACACCTCCAACCGGGCCGTGGCCGACTGTGACGTGCTGATCGCGGTGGGTACCCGCTTCTCGGACCGTGTGGCGCTGAAACCCAAGACCTTTGCCAAGAATGCCACCATCATCCAGATCGACATCGACCCCAGCGAGCTGGGCAAGAATGTGGAAGTGGACCTGTCCATCGTGGGCGATGCCGCCTATGTGCTGCAGGCCATGCTGCCGCAGATCAAGGAGGCAAAGCACCCCGACTGGATGAAGATGATCCACGAGTGGCAGGCACAGGATTACCACCCGGTGTCCGACCCCACCCGCCTGATGCCTCATCAGGTCATCGGTGAGGTGTGCAACCAGTGCGGCCCGGAGGCCGTATACGTCACCGATGTGGGCCAGCACCAGATGTGGGCGGCCCAGTACCTGCGCCACGCCAAGAGCCGCGGTTTCATCACCAGTGGCGGCCTGGGCACCATGGGCTTTGGCTACGGTGCCGCAATCGGTGCCCAGATGGCCCTTGGCCGGGACCAGCGTGTGGTCATGTTCACCGGTGACGGTTCCTTCCATATGAACCTGAACGAGGCCTGCACCGCCGTCAGCTACGACCTGCCCATCATCACGGTCATCTTCAACAATTCCGTGCTGGGTATGGTGCGCCAGTGGCAGACCACCTTCTACGGCAAGCGCTACAGCCAGACCGATCCCCACCGTCACACCGACTTCGTCAAGCTGGCCGAGGGCTTTGGCCTGAAGGGCTACCGCTGCACGAACCTGCCGGAGTTCCAGCAGGCATTTGCCGAGGCGCTCCAGCGCAAAGGCCCCACCTGGATCGAGTGCATCATCGACAAGGACGAAAAGGTCCTGCCCATGATCCCCGGCGGCGGCGACATCAACGACATCATCATGAAATAAGGAGGACACAGCGACATGGAATCCAATCAGCGCAGGGTCATCAGCCTGCTGGTGGACAACCAGAGCGGCGTTCTGGCCCG
>CABQHF010000117.1 GCA_902463905.1 uncultured Faecalibacterium sp.
TATGGCAAACTCAGAAAAAATTACTTTTCCAGAGCCTTCAGGATCTGACGTGCCAGATATTTGTGGCCGCAGGCGGTGGGGTGGGCGTCGTTGGCCACCAGGGTGTAGGCGGCAGAGGCAAAAGCCACGTCGTACTGCTGGGCCAGCTTCTGCACCGAGCGGTTCAGGGTGCGGAAGTGCTTGGCAAAGGGGTTGGCAGGAGCCGACAGCAGGGGAACGGGATTGTAGTAGCCCACCAGAACGATCTGGGCGTCGGGGTTCAGGGCCTTCAGCTCCTGGAGCAGGGCCTCAAGGTTGGCCAGGGTGGTGGCCTGGCTCTGGGCGCAAATGTCGGCAACGCCGCTGCTCAGCAGCTGCAGCAGGGCCTTGCGCTGCTGGGCGGTGATGTTCAAAGAGTCCAGGTTCTCCCGGAGGGCGGCAAAGGAGGAGGCGTCCATCTGGCGGAAGTCGCCCTCCAGCATAGGCAGCAGGGCCTCAAAGACCTGGGGGCCGCCCATGGCAGAGGCAATGCCGTACATGATAGGCACCAGTACGTCGTTGGCACCGATCTCCACCGTGATCACCTGAGCGTGCTTCAGCTCCTGGCGCAGGTCAGGCAGAGAGAAATTGATGCTGGCACTCTGGCAGGAGCCTGTCCGCACCAGCTCCAGCAGGTCACCGCTCATCAGGGCAGGCATTCCGTAGTTGGCGGTCTGGTCCCGGCTCAGGCCCAGGCCCTGGGCCACCCGGGCCACATAGCAATCCTTGGAGTAGCCCTGGTAGTTGCCGGTCACATCGTAGTACCGGCCGTTCCGCTGGTAAACAGCATCCGGCAGGCCGATGCCGGCTACGATGCTGTCGCCTAGGGCAATGTAGGAATACTGGTGCTGGGCAGCTTCCGCAGTTTCCGTCTGGGTCTGCACCGAGGTGGGGTCTGCAGCGGCAGGCTGGGCAGCCCCGGCAGAGACCACCGGCAGCACCAGCAGAGACAGAGCCAGCAGCAGGCTGACAAGGCGTTTTTTCATAATGCTCCTCCTTTTTTGACCAATGGGGTTTTCTTCTATCATAAAAAGAGAACCGGGCAATGTCAAGGCACGTTTTTCAAAAAATGTCGGGTAAATCAAAAACGACCGTGCACAGGGCACGGCCGTAACAGGCAGACCTTAATAATCCCGGGGGCTGATCTCTTCTTCCAGCTTGCGGTAATCGATCTTGCCCACAGGGGTCAGGGGCATCTCATTGATAAACTTGTAGGCCACCGGCTGCACATACTCCGGCAGTTCCTCCACGCAGAGCTGCCGCAGCTCCCGCAGGATCTGACGCTTTTTGTCAGCGGCAGCAGGGTCCAGCACCACGAACACAAAGGGCAGGCGGCCCTGGGCTTGGTCCTTGGCTACGCAGCCCACCACAGAGCACTGCCGCACGGCAGGGTGATGGCTGATGGCGTTCTCGATCATGGAGGGGAACACCTTGAAACCGTCGGGGCGGATGATCAGCCGCTTGATCCGGGAGCCCACGAACACAAAGCCGTCCTCGTCCATGTAGCCCACGTCTCCGGTATGCACCCAGGTGCGGCCGTCCGGGTGGACCTGCTTGACGGCAGCAGTCTCCTCCGGCTTATGGTAGTAGCCCTTCATGATGGACTCGCTGCAGATGCAGATCTCGCCCTGCTCCCCGATGGGCAGCTCCTTGGTGGTGCCGGGCTCAAACACCGACACGATGGTGTCCACCAGAGGGATGCCGGCACTGCCGGGCTTGGTGATGGGGCCAGCGGCGGCAGTGGCAGCAGAGGACACCTCGGTCATGCCATAGCCCTTGGCCAGGGGAAACTCCACGTTGTGGGCAGCCAGGAACTCGTTGACATTCTCCTCAGCACCCACCGAGATGGCGTCGCCGCCGGCGGCGTACATCCGGATGAAGGACAGGTCCTTTTTCCGGAGCCGGATGTCGGTGGCCAGCTGCTGGTAGTGGGTGGGCACACCAAACATAAGCTGGGGCTTGTATTTCAGCACCAGGCTGCCCAGCTTGGCGGCGTCAAGGTTGGGGATGATGGTCACCTTGAGGCCCAGGGTCAGAGGCAGATGAATGCCGCAGGCAAAGCCGTAGGCAATAAAGGGAGGCATGATGTTCATAAGGGTCTGGCCCCGGTGGCACAGGAACTCGTAGGTCTTGAACTGCTTGGCAATGGCGTTGAAGTTCCGGTCCGTGAGCATTACGCCCTTGGGGGAACCGGTGGTGCCGCCGGTGTGGACCACCACGCAGGCATGGTCCATGGGGTCCACCGGGTCGGCAGCGGTGCTCTGGCCCTGGCCCCCGGCAATAAAGTCCTTCCAGCGGATAACGTTGGAGGAGTAGTGGTTCTTGTCCGGGTTCTTCAGCTTATAACCTATGGCCATGGGCAGGGACAAGGAGTCGGCAGGGGACACCACCAGGATGCGCTCCACATGGGTGCGCTTGGCAGCCTGGACACAGCGGTCGTAGGTCACGTTCAGGCAGATCAGCAGGTGAGAGTCCACCTCAGTGATGTAGTCGTGGATGCCCTCCACGCTGTACCGGGGGTCCACCAGGTTCAAGGTGGCACCGATCAGGTCCGCAGCGTAAAAGGCGTAGATGATCTCCGGGGTCATGACGCTGACCACCGTGGCAATGTCGCCCTTCTTCAGGCCAATGGCACGGAAAGCGGCAGCGGTCTTTTTGATATTGACAAAAAGGTCGGCATAGGTGATCTTGCGGCCAAAGTACTCCAGAGCAGGCTCGTTCAGGTGCTGTTTGTTCTGCTGGTACAGGTACTCAAAGGTGGTGCAGTCCGGCAGGGGCTGGCCGATGTAACTGGCGTCGTAGTACTTCAGCCAGGGCTTTGCGACGGATGCGTAAACTGCCTCATGTGCTGTAGTTGACATAGGATCAAACCCTTTCTCTTATGATTCGTTCTTCTTCTTTTTTATACTTTCTCCAGGCCCGGCAGACCAAAGCTCCGGGCCAAGGGTCAAACAGGCCAGGGCACACAGCCCTGCCTGTATTGTAGTGGACAACAGTTGGAAAGTCAATGAACAAACTGTGAGAAGTAAAAAAGAGACAAAACACCGATGGTTTTGTCTCTTGAAATCTGGGAGAAAGTTGCTTTTTGCGGCAAAGAAACTTAGCTGTTGCCCAGCCAGGCCTCTGCCTCGGCGGCGCTGCAAAGAACCCAGTGCCTCGGGCGCAGCTCCCGCCACTGGGGCGCTTCGGTGGAATAATCGTGCATGGCGGGGTCGTACACCAACAGCTTTTTATTGCGCTCCCGGCGGGGGTCCGGCATGGGGATGGCGGACAGCAGGCTGCGGGTGTAGGGATGGATGGCGTGGGCCACCAGCTCCTCCGCGTCGGCCAGTTCCACGATGCTGCCCTTGTGGATGACTGCGATGCGGTCCGAAATGTAGCGCATCACCGAGAGGTCATGGGCGATGAACAGGTAGGTGATGCCGCGCTCCTTCTGCAGGCGGCGCAGCAGGTTGAGCACCTGGGCGCGGATGGACATGTCCAGAGCGCTGATGGGCTCATCGGCCACGATGAATTCCGGCTCCACGATCAGCGCACGGGCAATGCCGATGCGCTGCCGCTGGCCGCCGGAAAATTCGTGGGGAAAGCGGGAAGCAAATTCCGGCAGCAAACCCACGTCCAGCAGAGCCTGCCGCACTTTTTCTTCCCGCTGGGCGGCGGAGAGGTCGGGCCGCACGTTCTGCAGGCCCTCGCCCACGATGTAGCTCACCTTGGCGCGCTCGTTCAGCGAGGACTGCGGGTCCTGAAAGATCATCTGGATCTCACGGGTGATCTGCTTGTCCAGCGCACGCGGGATTTTGCCGTTGATCTTCTGGCCCTTGTACAGGATCTCACCGCCAGAGGTGGGCAGAATGCGCAGGATGGCCCGGCCGATGGTGGTCTTGCCGGAGCCGGACTCACCCACCAAACCAAAGGTCTCGCCCTTGTAGATCTGAAAACTGGCGTTCTGTACGGCGGCAAAGGCCTTGCGGCCGGAGCCGTAGGTCACATTCAGGTCCTTCACTTCCAGAAGGACTTCTTTTTCCTCGGCCATCTTACAAGCCCTCCTTTTGCAGTTTTTTCACCGCAGCAGGCGGCTCGATGTGGGGTGCCCGGGGGTCCAGCAGCCAGGTCTTGGCCTTGTGGGTGGGCGAAACTTCAAAGTACGGCGGGCGCTTGACATAGTCGATCTTCAGTGCCTGCGGGTTGCGGGGCGCAAAGGCGTCGCCGCGGATCTCGGCAAAGAGGTTGGGCGGGGTGCCCACGATGTTGAACAGGTCCTCGCCTTTTATGCCCATCTGGGGCATGCTGGACAGCAGTGCCCAGGTGTAGGGGTGGCGGGAGTCATAGTAGATCTCGTCGGCGGTGCCGATCTCTACGATGTCGCCGGCGTACATCACGGCTACCCGGTCGGCAATGTTGGCCACGACGCCCAGGTCGTGGGTGATCATGACGATGGTCAGGTGGTACTTGGCCCGCAGCTCCTTGAGCAGCTGCAAAATCTGAGCCTGAATGGTCACATCCAGCGCGGTGGTGGGCTCGTCACAGATCAGGATCTTCGGGCTGCAGGCCACCGCAATGGCGATCACCACGCGCTGACGCATGCCGCCGGAGAACTCGTGGGGGTACTGCTTAAAACGCACTTCCGGGTCAGAGATGCCTACGTCCCGCAGGTATTCCAGCGTTTTGGCCCTGGCCTCGGTGCCCTTCAGGCCCTGATGCAGGGTCACGGCCTCCAAAATCTGGTCGCCGATGGTTTTCAGCGGGTTCAGGCTGGTCATGGGGTCCTGCATGATCATGGCAATTTCGCGGCCCCGGATGCGCAGCCAGTCCTTCCCGGTTTTCAGGCCGGACAGGCGCACCGGCTCTGCGCCGGGGGTAGGGCAGTAGTCGATGGTGCCGCCGGTGATGGAGCCATTGGTGTCCAACAGGCCCATGAAACTCTTGGTGAACACGCTCTTGCCGGAGCCGGACTCGCCCACGACGGCCAGCACTTCACCCCGGTACAGGTCCAGGTCGATGCCGCGGATGGCGTGCAGCACCCGGCCGCGCAGGTTGAACCGGATATCCAGCCCCCGCACCGAGAGGATGCAGTCGTTTTCGTTCATCATGCATTCCTCCTTACTGCAGGTGGTTCTTTGGGTCGGCGGCGTCCGAGAACGCATTGCCGATCAGATAGAACGCAATGGTGACAAAGCTCAAAATCAAGGTGGGGTAGAGCAGCTGGTAGCGCAGACCGGCCTGCATCATCACCTTGCGGCCGTCGTTGACCAGATTGCCCAGCGAGGGCGTCTCCACCGAGAGGCCCAGGCCGATGTAGGTGATGAACACCTCGTTGCCGATGGCTTCCGGAATGGTGAGGGCCATGCGCAGCATGATCACCGACACCAGATACGGCAGCAGGTTGCGCAGCACGATGCGCACCGTGGGGGTGCCGATGCAGCGGGAGGCAACGTTGTAGTCACGGTCACGGATGATGAGGATCTGGTTGCGGATGAACCGCGCCATCTCGATCCAGCCCTTGATGGACATGCCCAGGATCATGGTCCAGATGCTGGGGGAGGCCACATAGGAGATGAGGATCAGCACAATGGCGGTGGGAATGTTGTCAAAGATGTTGTACAACTCCGTGAACAGAAAATCCAGCCCGCGCACATAGCCCCACAGCACACCGGCAGTGATGCCCACCACGGCTTCGATGAGAGCCACGAAAAAGGCAATGGTCAGGCTGGTGCGGGCACCGGCCCAGATGCGGGCCCACAGGTCCTGCCCGATGGAGTTGGAACCCCAGATAAAGCCGTCCTGCCCGGGAGCGATGTTGCGGTACTGGATGCCGGTGACGGGGTCCACGGCGCAGAGGTTGGGGTCTGCCTGCCCCGGCAGATAAGGCTGGAGAAAGGCAAAGGCCACCACGGCCACCAGCGCGATGAGCAGGGCCACGGCTGCCTTGTTCTTGAAGAAAGCACGGAAGGTGCTGCCCCAGTAGCTGTAGTTGGAGCTGGCCGTGGCCTCGGCCTGCTCGGCGTGGAACCCGGCGGGGGTGAACAGTTCGTCCTCCGGCAGGTCTGCCCAGGCAGCAGGGCCTTCCTTCTGCAGGGTGTTGAGCTGGTTTTCCAGCTTTTTGGATCTTTCCCGTTTCAGGAACGAAAGCATCAGCGGCCACCTTCTTTCTTGCCAAAGTTGATGCGGGGATCAATGAGCACCATGAGCACATCGCCCAGGATCAGGCCCACGATGCCCACGCAGGCGTACAGCAGCACGATGCCCTGCACCATGGTGTTGTCGTGGCGCTGCACGCAGGTCACCAGCAGTCCGCCCATACCGGGGATGCTGTACAGGCTCTCAATGTAAATGGAGCCCACCACCGTGTTGAGGAACGCCGAGGGAATGTACTGCACCAGCGGCACCATGGCGTTGCGGAACACATGATGCAGCGCGATATTGCTTTCGCTCACACCCTTGGCACGGGCCAGCTTGACGTAGTCCTTGTTGCTCTCGTCCACCATATAGCGGCGCAGCCACATGGCGTAGAAGGCCACGTTGCCCAGGCTCATGGAGCAGATGGGCAGCACCCAGTATTTCCAGTTGGAGGCATCGAACAGCAGGCCGACGCCCAGCGCGGTGGTGCCATACATCTGGATGTACAGATAATACACGGCGGCAGGCACGGCCTGGATGAGCACGATGATGGCCGTGCCGATCTTATCCGGCCAGCGGTTCTTGAACCGGCCCATGAACAGGCCCATCGGGATGCCGATGACCAGACTCAGCAGCATGGAGAAAACACCCATCTGCACCGAGATGGGCAGCTTTTTGGCCAGGATGCCGGTCACAGGCGCATTGACCTTATAAATATGGCTGACGCCGAGGTCGCCGTGCAGTGCATTCCACCAGAACCGCCCGATCTGCACCGGCAGCGGGTCCAGCAGGCCCATGGACTGGAGGCCCGCCTGGATCTGGGCCTCGGTCATTTTTTCGTAGTT
>CABQHF010000118.1 GCA_902463905.1 uncultured Faecalibacterium sp.
GCCGCGTCCAGCCGGGAAAATGTCCCGGTGCTCCATGCACGCAGCAATTCCCGCGCCGGGTATGTCCGACCGAACACCAGTGCCATGCCAAGCGTTGCCGCCGTTTGTACAAGGGCTGTGAGAATGGGCAGGCAGACACCACGCCGCTCCTCCCGGCCGCAGAGCAGCGGTACCGCAAAGTATTCGGCATAGACCGGAACGGTGAATGCCGTGCTCTGCGGCGCAGCCTGCGCAAACAGCCCGGCCCAGTGCATCTGCCGGGACAGCCCCATCAGACACACCGCGCTTCCCACCGCCACAAACCACCACAACACCTGCGCCGGGGCACCCCATGCGCGGGCAGACATCTGCCAGCCCGCCCAGAGCAGCAGCGGCAGAAAGCCCAGCAGCGCCAGCGAGGAAAACTCCTCCCGGCATACGCGCAGGGCGCTGAAAAAGGTCTGCGCCAGCTCCACTGCCAGCCAGACCTGCAGGCAAAACATGGCCAATCCGGCGGCAGCCTTGGGCGGGCCGGACTGCCAGAACCGGCTGCTCATCGCGGAAAGTCCCATCAGCAGCAGCGCCGCCAGCACTTCCTGCCACAGAAGCGCCCGGGCAGAACCGCCCACCGGCAGGCTCTCCGCTGCGGCCGCTGTAAAGACGCTGAGCGCTACTGCCTGCAATGAAAACTTGTCCTGCGTTTTATTCATGCGCGGGGCCTCCGTTTCTGCCAGATATTGAACCCCCTGTGGGACAGATGCCGGTAATTGCGCCGGATGACCCCATCCTCCGCCAGCGGCTTTTGCGGGAACAGTTGCTGGGTCAGGTACGGCACCCCCAGCGTGCCGGTGCAGGACAGGCTGAGCAACAGCACAAAAAAGGCCCCGGCCAGCCCCACCGGCCCGGCAAGGCCCGCCGCCAGCACCACACCGATACGCAGCAGGGTGGCCGGTTCATACAAAGCAGGCGTCACGAACACCGCAATGGATGTGATGCTGGCCACGAAGATGACCGGGGTGCTCATCAGGCCGGTGGCGATGGCCGCGTCGCCCAGAATGAGAGCCGCCACCAGGCTGACCGAGTGCCCCAGCGACTGCGGCATCCGCAGCCCGGCTTCCCGGATAACTTCCAGCAGCAGGATGACCAGCAGCATTTCTGCAAACAAGGGCAGCGGCGTAGCCTTTTCGGCGGCTTCGATCTTATACAGCAATTGGGGCGGGATCAGCTCCGGCAGATAGACCGCCAGACAAACGAACGCCCCCGGCAGAAAGACCGTGAGGTAAAAGGAAGCATAGTTCAGCACCCGCAAGAAGGAGGCGAACACCGCTGTGGAAGCGTAATCGTCCAGACACTCGAAGTTCTCGCAGAACAGCGCCGGGAGCACCATGGCCGAGGGGCTGCCATTGACCAGCACCACGATACGCCCCTCACACAGCTTAGCCGAGGCCGCCGCCGGGCGCTGGGTGTAGCTGACCGGCGTGAACAGCCGTGCCCTGCTGGGCAAAAGCCATGGCACAAAATAACTGGTGTCCAGCAGCAGTTCCGGCTTTGCGGCGGCAAGGGTCTGCCGTACCCGGCGCACCATGGCAGGGTCTGCCCTGCCCCTGCAGTAGCAAAGGGCATACTCCGTTCCTGCGGCGGTGTCGGCCTGCGTCACTTCCAGCACCAGATCATCGGTGCGGACAAGGCGGCGCAGCAGGCTCAGGTTCACCCGCAGCAGGTCGGCAAAGCCCTCCCGCGAGCCGCGCAAATTGCCCTCCGCTTCCGGTTCCCCCACCGAACGGTATTTGAGCGCCTGCACCGAAAAGGCAATGCCCTTCGCGCAGCCGTCCAGCAGCAGCACCGCCATGCCCGCCGTCAGGCGCTTGACAAGATCCGGCATATCCTCCACCGGGGTGCTCTCGGCCGGGAAAGCGGAGTGCTGCAGGATGTGCGCAAACACCTCCTGCCCGGTGCACGGGCGGGTCAGCTGTGGAGCCTGCCGACTGGCGGTGTCCAGCAGCAGTTCCCACAGAGAATCAAGGCTGGCCATGCCGTCAAACAGCACGATGCACCCCCGGCAATGATAAATCACGATCTCCTTGGCATAATAATCCGCAGAGGCTCCGAACCGGGCATCCAACCGGGCGAGGTTCTCTGCCAGATGCAACGAAAGCTGCTGCACGCGACATCCACTCCTTTGCACAGCAGTATGCCCGCCCGGAGCCGGTTCCATACCGGCGGCGTTCCGACAGGAGGTTTCCACTATGAAGTTATTGATCTTCCGCACGATTCTGATCTACCTGTGCGTTCTGTTTGCCATGCGGCTGATGGGCAAACGGCAGCTGGGAGAATTGCAGCCCGAAGAGCTGGTGTCCACCATCCTGATCTCCAATCTGGCGTCCATCTCCATTGAATCGGAGGATGTGCCGGTGACTGCCAGCCTGATCCCGCTGTTCCTCATCGCGGCGCTGGAACTGCTGGGCTCGGCGCTGAGTTTCCGCAGCCAGAAGTTCTTCAACCTGCTGTCCGGGCGGCCCAAGACCGTGATCCTGGACGGCAAGATCGACCAGAACGCCCTGCGCACCCTGCGCCTGACGGTGGCCGACCTGATGGAAGCGCTGCGGGGCAAGGATATCTTTGACCCCCGGGATGTGTCCTACGCGGTCATTGAGACGAACGGCACCCTTTCGGTGGCGCTGCGGCCGGAAAAGGAGCCTGTGCGGCTGGCCGATCTGCAGCTGCAGGTGGAGCACTGCCAGGCCACCATTCCCTTCGTGCTGGACGGGCAGGTGCTGGAGGACAACCTGCACTGGTGCGGCAAGGATCGCGCCTGGCTGGAACGCACGGCACAGGCCAACACCCTGCTGCCGCAGGAGATTTTGCTGCTCGTTGGCAACGAGACCGAGGACTATTTTCTGCTGAAGAAGGAGCGCCACTCTCCGGCACAAAAGGAGCACAAATGAAACGGATCTACGCCTGCTTTGCCATCGTGGCCGCTTTGCTGGCCACTGCCTTTTACAGCAGCTTTCAGGTACAGCGCTTTGCCGATGACATTTCCACCGACCTGGACTGTGCCATTGAGGCCATTCGCAACAGTGACCTACCCACCGCCCGGCAGGCACTGGCCCGCGGAGCCGACCGGTGTGACCGGATGCGGGAAAAGATGAACCACCTGCTGCGCACGGAAGATTTTACCGAGTTGGAAGCCGCCCTGCGCACCGCTGATGGGCATCTGGAGCAGCACGCCCCCGAAGAAGCCTTTGGGGAGCTGCGCCGGGCACAGGTACAGGTGGAAACACTGCAATGGCTGGCCCGGCGGTTTGTGTAAACACAAAAAGCACCGCTTCCCTGCTGCTGTACAGGGAAAGCGGTGCTTTGCAAATTACGGGTTACTGTGCGTCCTTCCGGTCACCCATGAGCTTTTTCAGTTCATTGAAAAAGCTCTCCACGTCGGCAAACTGCCGGTAGACCGAGGCAAAGCGGACATAGGCCACCTCGTCGATCTTTTTCAGTTCCTGCATGGTCAGTTCCCCGATGCGCACACTGGGGATCTCGCGGTCGTAGGAGCTGAGCAGGGTCTGCTCGATGCTGGTGACGGCGCGCTCAATGGCCTCGTAGCTCACGGGGCGCTTGGCGCAGGCCCGCAGCATGGCGTTGAGCAGCTTCTGCCGGTCGAACGGCTCGCGGGAATTGTCCTTTTTGATGACGATGAGCGGAACTGTCTCCACCACCTCATAGGTCGTGAAGCGCATATGGCAGCTCAGACATTCCCGGCGGCGGCGGATGCGCTCACTGTCTTCGGTAGGGCGCGAGTCGATCACCTTGGATTCCTCAGCACCGCAATAGGGACATTTCATGTTCTGTTCCTCCTGAACCTCTGCGGGAATTTTGTGTCAGGCCTTTTTGCCGGACTTGGGGCTGTGCTCGCTCCACAGCATCCATGCCGAGGTGGAGACGCACAGCGAAGTGTACACGCCGCTGATCATGCCCATCATCAGCGGGAAGGCAAAGGTAAAGATGCTGTCCAAACCGTAGAGCTTTGCCACGATGCACAGCACACCCAGTGCCATCACGGTGGTGATGGTGGTGATGAGGGTACGGCGGGCAGACTGGTTGACCGAACGGTTGACCAGCTCTTCAAAGCTGGCCTTCTTGCCCATCAGGGCGCGGTTCTCGCGGATGCGGTCGTACACCACGACGGTATCGTTGATGGAGTAACCCAGAATGGTCAGCATGGCAGCGATGAAGTTGCCGTCCAGCGGAGTGCGCAGCAGCACAAAGGTGCCAAACACCACCATCAGGTCGTTCACCAGTGCCAGCACAGCCATCATGCCGCCGGTCAGGCCGCCGATGTTCTTGAAGCGCAGGGCAATGTACACCAGGATGAGCACCAGCGCAAACACCACGGCAACCAGACTCTTCTGCAGGAACTTGGTGCCCATGGCAGCACTGACGTTGCTCAGGGACAGCTGCGCAAAGTTGTTGTCCGGGTAAGTCTCGTTCAAAGAGTCCAGCAGAGCCTCCACCTGATCGGTGGTCACGGTCTCGGTGCCGGGCATGGAGATCTTCAGGGTCTGGTCACCGGTGGCCACGTTCTCGCCGGTCTGCAGGGTCAGGCCGGTGTTCTCCAGTGCATCGGAGGCGGTCTGCTGCACCTGTGCCATCTCAAAGCTGCCGTCGTAGCTCAGGGTGATCATGGCACCGCCGGTGAACTCGGTGTCCAGATGGACACCGAACACCACAGCACACAGCACGATGGCTGCCATCAGGCAGGAGGAAAAGACCAGGAACTTTTTGCGCAGACCCACAAAATTGACCTGCTTTTTCTCGGTCTCATCCTTGCCCAGCTTGGCAGCACCGTACAGCCAGGGGTTGCGCAGAGCCTTGATGGAGGCCGCACCGCGGATCATGACGCGGGTGGCAAACACGCCAAACACGAAGTTGAGCAGCACGCCGGTCAGCAGCGTATAGCCAAAAGCGTAAATGGTACCGGCGGTGGAGGGGCCAAAGGCAAAGAACACAAAGTGCAGTGCCTTGGCAAACAGGCCGTCCGAGGGGCCGAAGGCACCCATCAGCACGATGGCCACGATGACAATGGTCACGTTGCCGTCGATGATGGGGGTCAGGCCGCGGGCAAAGCCGCTCTTCAGTGCGCCGTCCAGGGACTTGCCATTCTTCAGCTCTTCCTTGATGCGCTCGGCCGTAATGACGTTGGCGTCCACGCCCATGCCAATGGCCAGAATGATACCGGCGATGCCGGGCAGCGTCAGAGTAAAGCTCTCAAACACCGGGAAGTAGCCGGAAACAAAGGCCAGCGTAGCGGCCACCTGACCGGCCAGTGCAATGCAGGCCAGAAAGCCCGGCAGGCGGTACAGCACCGTCATGAACACCACGATCAGTGCAAAGGCGATGACACCGGCCAGCACCATGGCGTTCAGGCTGTTCTCGCCCAGGCTGGGGCTGACGGTGGAGTAGCTGTCCACCTTGAGGGCAAAGGGCAGTGCGCCGGAGTTGATCTGACGGGCCATCTTGACCACGGCATCCTGCGTGAAGGGGTTGGAAGCCGAACTGGTGATGATGGCCTCGCCATCGGTGATGGCCGCGTTGACGGTGGCCGTGCTCACATTCTCGTCATCCAGCCAGATGCTGATGGTGCCGTTGGAAGCAGCCAGACGGGTGGTGGCCTCACCAAAGGCCTTGGCACCCTCGTCGGTGAACTTCAGGGACACATAGTACTCCGAAGCACCGCCGCTGGTCACCGGGCCGTACTGGGCCGCAGCGCTCTCAATCATGGAGCCGTCCAGGATCAGGTCACCGTCGGCGCTGCTGCCCTCGCGGAAGGTCAGATAGGCCGTGGTGCCGATCTCCTGAATGGCAGATTCCGGGTCGAAGTCTGTTTCGCCGGACTGCCACGGGAACTCCAGGATCAGGCTGTCAGAGCTGGGGTCCACATACAGCTCGTAGTCGGTCACATTCAGTGCGACCAGACGGTTCTCGATGACGAGCTGCGCCGCTTCCAGCTGCTCTTCGGTGGCATCGTAGTCCTCCGAGGGCACAAAGGTGACGTTGACGCCGCCTTTGATGTCCACACCGAACCGGATGTCCTTTGCACCCTTGATGTAGGTGGTGGTCACATCGCCGTACTTTGCCGACACGCCGAAAAACGCCGTGTACACAAACGCAAGGATCAGAAGCACTGTGACGACCAGGTGCCATGCTTTGCCTTTTGTCTTCATATGTTTCAGGAATACCTCCAAACGTCCCGTTTGCTGTGGGACCCGTTATTGAAACCTCCCCCGGCAGGCCCGGCGGACCGCACGGAGGAGGTTTTTACAAAGAATTGTTATGCCTGCTCTGCCAGCAGCTTTTCCACAACGGCCAGACGCACACAGACGCACAGCAGCTCAGAGGCGGTCTCCACCTCGTCCAGGCTGGGGTAGGTGGGTGCAATGCGCAGATGAGAATCCTGCGGGTCCTTGTGGTAGGGGTATGCCGAACCGGCACCGGTCAGGGTCAGACCGGCTTCCTTGCACAGGTTTGCCACACGCTTGGCACAGCCGGGCATGACGTACAGGCTGATGAAATAGCCGCCCTTGGGGTCGGTCCAGTGGGCAATGTCGCCGCAGGGGGTGAGGTTATTGCGGAATGCCGTCTTGACGGCATCGAAGCAGGGCACCAGACGACGGCGATGCTTTGCCATGTGGGCCAGAACGCCTTCCTTGTTCTTCAGGAAGCGGACGTGGCGCAGCTGGTTCATCTTGTCGTAGCTGATGATCATCACCGAGAAGCGCTTGCACATATACTTCATGCTGTTCTCGCTGCAGGCGATGGCCGAAACACCGGCACCCGGGAAGGTGATCTTGCTGGTGGAGGTGAACATGAACACACGGTCTTCGTTGCCGTACTTCTTGCTCTCGTTCAGCAGCACCGGGGTCTCGATGATCTCATCGGTGAGGTGATGCACGATGTAGGCCTCGTCCCAGAAGATCTTGAAGTCGGG
>CABQHF010000119.1 GCA_902463905.1 uncultured Faecalibacterium sp.
GACACGGCCCTTTCACGGCTGTAACATGGGTTCGATTCCCGTACGGGTCATAAAATCCCTCGAGCATTCGCTCGGGGGATTTTTTTCATGACCCGTACGGGAATCGAAGGAGCACGGCCACCGATAGGTGGCAAACAACAGTCCAGCGGACTGTTGTTTAGTGCGAGGGTCCCAACGGCTAGGAATGTCTACCGGGGTTACTGCAACCTGCAACCCGTACGAGGAATCGAACAGGGCGGCGGTGCAAAGCACCGTAACCAAAGCCCCGGTGGGGCTTTGGTTAGCCCGGGGATCCCAACGGCTAGGAACGTCTACTGTGGTTGCTGCAACCTGCAACCCGTACGAGGAATCGAAGAAACACGGCGGCCCGCAGGCCGCAAAAAAGAGCCCAGTGGGCTCTTTTTTAGTGTTTGGGTCCCAACGGCTAGGAATGTCTACCGGGGTTGCTGCCGGAAAACTCCCTCCGTCTTTGCTTCGCAATCCACCTCCCTCAAAGAGGGAGTCTTTTGGGGCGAGAAGCAAAACTCTGCCACCTAAATAATACAGCCCCCGCTGGACGGTGCAGAAAGTGCACACGGCTCAGCGGGGGCTGTATTTGTTTACTGGTTCTGTGCCTGGATGAACCGGAAGATATCCGCTGGCGTTTCAGCCAGAGCATCCGCCCCGGCGGCGGTCAGCTCTGCGCGGCCGCGGAAGCCCCACAGGGCGCCCATGGCGGGCAGATGGGCGTTGTGGCCGGTAAGGATGTCCACATCGCTGTCACCCACGAACAGGGTAGCGGCAGGGTCGGCGTGGATCTGGTCCATCAGGGCGTACAGTCCGGCAGGGTCCGGCTTGGTGGGCACGCCCGGCCGGCTGCCGCGCACAGCAGCAAAGTGCCCGGCACCAAAGTAGTGGTCGATGATCTTTCCACAAAAGGCGTCGGCCTTGTTGGAAAACACTGCGCACTGGATGCCGTTTACCTGTAGGGTGTCCAACAGTTCCGGGATGCCTGCATAAGGGGCGGTCTTGTCCTCCTTGTGGGCATCATACCGGGCCGAGAACTGCGCCAGCGTGGCCGCCAGCTGCTCCGGCGAGCGGGCATCCTCCGGCGAAAAGCGCTCCACCAGCTTGGGGATGCCGTTGCCCACCATGTGCTTGAATTGCTCCACCGAAAAGGTGGGCCAGCCGTTTTGGGTGCACACCCAGTTGCCGGCGTCGGCCAGGTCGTCAATGGTGTTCAGCAGGGTGCCGTCCAGATCGAACAATACGGTTTTTATCACGGAAAAAGACTCCTTTACCTTCTGGTTTTATAAAAATGCAAGCTCTGTCAGGGCCACACTGCGCACTTTCTGCTTCAGCCGGCCCGGAAAGGTCAGGGTCAGGTTGGCGCGCCGCGCGGCCACAGCCCAGGGGGACTGCTGTACTGTCAGGCACAGGTTCGGGTGCAGGGCACAGACACAGTGCAGATGGAACCCGTTCTGCCGCCGCAAGGTCAGGCTGCCATTTTGCAGCCACACGCCCTCCCGGCGGTAGCCCACAAAGGCCGCCGCCAGCAATGCGGCAAAGAAGAGATCCGGCACCAGCAGCGGCAGGGTGAGGGTCGGCAGCGTGGTGCGGGACACTGCCGTCAGCAGCAGGCACAGCCCCAGCGGAAGCCCCGCGGGCAGGAAATAGATCTTGCTGCGGCGGGTGATGTCCGGGGCCGTGTCCGGCGGCAGGGCGATGCCGGGCAGCAGCTCTTGCAGCAGGGGCGTGCCCTCCTTCCAGACGAACAGCGGCAGTTCCGGCGCGCAGCTGCCCGCCGTGACGAACACGGGGCAGTAGTGCAGTGCCCGGGTCACCGGCGAACGCCGCAGGTCGGCGTAGTTCAGGTGGGCGCGGCACAGGCGCATTTCGTACCGGTGCAGCAGGCCGCCCCGGCTGCCCAGCTGGGCAGCGGTACGCCAGACCGTGTAGTGGGCCACCTGCGCCGCACTGCGGGCCAGACTGATGCAGAACAGCCACCCGGTGACCACCAGCATCCAGGCCGTGCCCATGGGCAGCCAGCGGGCTGCAAAGGCCGCCAGATGACTCAGGTGTGCAAAGGCGAGGGTCTGGGCGTCCGGGGCATAGGGGCGGCTCTGGCGCAGCGCAAGGGCCAGCAGCGCAAGGGTGGAAAGGCCGTTGGCCCCCAGCACCGCAAACACCATCTTCTCGCCGCCGTGGGGGCGGTGCACCACCGGCTGTTCCAGCGGCAGCAGCCGGTCGGCCAGCTCCCGGGCATCGTCCCGGGCAACGATAAGGGTCAGGGGCTTTTTCTGCCCGGCAGGGTATAGCACCAGCCGGCTGGCCCCGGCCATCCGGTACAGGAGGGGCCGGTCAATGGTCAGGGCGGCCAGCATATCCGCCCGCAGGGTGCGGTCCAGCCGGATTCCCAGCCGCCAGCGCACCAGCAGGTTGCCGTGGGCGTCCATCTGCCAGCCGCTGACACGCAGCACCGCCCAGCAGGCGGCGCTGAGCAGGGCGAACAGCACAAGATCCTGCACCAGTGCCGCCCACAGGGCAGCCCAGTTGCGGGCAAACAGCACCTGTACCAGCGGGATCAGGTACAGCAGGATGGTCTTGCGCAGCAGGTGCAGCACTGCAAAGGGGTGAAAGCGCTTTTCGGTCATACAGCGTCCTCCGAGAGGATGGCAGCCAGCGCATCCGCCTGCACCGAGGGTACTCCCGGTAGCACCAACAGGCCGCCCGGACAGCGCACGATCAGCACGCTGGCACCGGCCAGCCACAGCAGCGGGGTGCGCAGCAGCTGCACCCCGGTCACGGCCCGGCGGGGGATCTGCCGCATCACCGGGAAGGCGATGCCCGCCTGCACGGTCAGGCTGCGGGGCGAGAGCGCCGCCACAAAGCTGCAGGCCCGCAGCCGCAATGCCAGCACCAGCAGGCACCACAGCCCGCAGAAGCATAAGCCTGCAATAAGGCTCTGCCAGAACACAAAGGGTGCGCACAACAGGCCGGGGACAGCGGCCCAGACGCAGAGCACCGCCCGCGCCCGCGGCGGCAGGATGAGGGCCGTGCGCAGCAGTTCCTGTTCGGTCATTTGTCGGTCAGGCCCCAGGCGTCGGTGAGCAGATGCAGGGTGTCATCCTGGGTCAGGCAGAGGATGCGGTCCCAGGGCAGCAGCACCGTGTTGCCGTGGGGGATGATGAACTCGGTGTCGCGGGTGATGCTCACGAGGATCGCGTTGCCGGGGATGGGGATCTCCTTGATGGGTTTGCCCGCAAAAGCAAAGTTCTCCGGCAGCAGGATCTCGTTCAGGCTGGCAGTGCCGCCGCCCAGCGAGAGCAGCTGGCGGATGGTGTCGGTCTCAATCTCGCGTTCCAGGATGTGGCTCAGGTTGTCGGTGCCGCAGACCACGGTGTCCACGCCGAGGGTGTGCAGCAGTTCCCGGTTCTTGGGGTTGGAGGCCCGGGCCACGGTGCGGTCCACACCGAACTCCCGCTTGGCGATCTGGCAGGCCACCAGATTGTCCTCGTCGTTGCCGGTCACGGCCACAAAGGCGTCACAGCTGGCTACGTCCGCAGTGCGCAGGGTGTCAAAGCTGATGGAGTCGCCGCATACCACCGGGATGTCCAGCGCGTCGGCCAGGCTGCGGCACAATGCTTCCTGCGGCTCAATGATGGTCACCTTGTGGTGGTGGGCCAGCAGGCTCTGGGCCAGATACATGCCCACCTTGCCGCCGCCTGCAATACAAACTTTCATAACATTACCTCGTTTTCCAAAACGGAATGTCTCAAAATGGCGTGCTTACTTGGCCAGTGCCCGGAACACGGCCTGCTCGGTGAGCACCGTGGGGCAGACGGTCTCCAGCTCGTAGGCCTTGTGGTACAGCACCTGTAAGTGCGGGTCGGACACCCGGCAGATGACCTTCTCGCGCCGGAAGATGCTCTTGGCGATCTGCGCGGCCATCAGGTTCACCGAGTCGTCCTCGCTCACGGCAGCCACGGCGTCGCAGTTCTCCACGCCGCCCCGGCGCAGCACGTCCGGGTCGGTGGGGTCGCCCACCAGAGCGGTGCCGCCAAAGCGGTAGTCATCAAAGGCGTCCAGACGCTTGAGCTGTTCGGGGTCCCGCTCGATCAGGGAAATGTCGTGGCCGATGCGCTCCAGGTCGCGGATCAGGGACGCGCCCACCTGGTCGCAGCCGATCACCAGAATGTTCATAAAGATTCACCTCATTGTAGAATGATGAAACGAAAATACAGATGGTGTTTGCAAAATGCCCGCAGCCGGGGCAAAAACCATTCTGTAAGGCTCTGGGTTCAGTATAGCACATTTTCCGGCCCAGTTACACCCCGCAGCGCAGAGGGCAGCTGCGTAAAATTTTTGCATTCTGCGTGCGCGGTGCGCCATAGTATGGTATACTGGAAAAGCGAGAAACGCCGCGCGTTCCCGCGTGTGCAAAAAGGAGGGATTTCTTACGTTCTGGGAAATCATCAAAGCAATTTTAATGGGCATCGTGGAGGGCATCACCGAGTGGCTGCCCATCTCGTCCACGGGCCATATGATCCTGCTGGAGCAGATCGTCAGGTTCAACGCCAGCGAAGAGTTCATGTCCATGTTCCGGGTGGTCATCCAGCTGGGTGCCATCCTGGCCGTGGTGGTGCTGTTCTGGGGCAAGCTGTGGCCCTTCGGCCTGCGGCAGGGCCGTGTGATCTCCAAGCCCAGTGTCTGGAACCTGTGGTTCAAGGTGGTGGCCGCTACCCTGCCGGTGCTGGTCATCAGCCCGCTGGACGACTGGATGGAGGCGCACTTCTATAATTACATCACGGTGGCCGCCATGCTCATCCTGTACGGTGTGCTGTTCCTGGTGGTGGAGAACCGCCGCGCCACGCCCCATGTGATGCGTCTGGAGCAGATCACCTACCGGGATGCCCTGCTCATCGGCGTGTGGCAGTGCCTGGCCATCATCCCCGGCACCTCCCGCTCCGGTGCCACCATCGTGGGCGGCCTGCTGCTGGGCCTGTCCCGCGCCTGCGTGGCGGAGTTCACCTTCTATCTGGCCATCCCGGTCATGGCAGGTGCTTCTCTGCTCAAGGTGCTCAAGTTCGCGCTGTCGGGCGCTGCCATGACCGGCACCGAGATCGCCGTGCTGGTGGTGGGCTGCGTGGTGGCCTTTGCGGTGAGCATGGGGGCCATCCGCTTCCTGATGGACTACGTCAAGCGGCACAACTTCAAGTTCTTTGGCGTGTACCGCATCGTGCTGGGCCTCATCGTACTGGCAGTCGCGGCCGTAACGGCATTGGTATAAAAAAGAAAAGTGTAGAAGAGGCTGCTGCACATGGTTTTGTGCGGCAGCTTTTTGTGCATGCTCGCCCTCTCAGGCGCTGACGCGCCAGCTCTCCCAAAGGGAGAGCCAAGGGCTTGATAGGAACGTTTCTTGCCTCTCCCTTTGGGAGAGGTGGATGCGACCAACGGGAGCAGACGAAGAGGGCGAGGAAGCTATATCAAGTGCAGTGCTGCTCTTTTTCTTTGAGGAGCGCTGTGCTATACTGGGAGCAGAGAGTATTTTGCGGCCGTGTGCCGCACACAGAAAAAGGTTATCAGGGAGGAGAAACACCATGGAAGCATCCAACGTTTATTATACCGATTTCCGCTGTCCCGTGGGCACCAGCCTGCTGGAAAAGCTGCGCCGCCTGTGCCTGGCGGCCGGGATCCGGCAGCTGGACATGGAGGGCAAGTTCGTGGCCATCAAAATGCATTTTGGTGAGCTGGGCAACCTGGCCTTTCTGCGGCCCAACTACGCCAAGGTGGTGGCAGACCTGTGCAAGGAGCAGGGTGGGATGCCCTTTTTGACCGACTGCAACACCCTGTACCCCGGCAGCCGCAAAAACGCGCTGGAACACCTGACCTGTGCCCAGCTCAACGGCTTCTGGCCCATGACCACCGGCTGCCAGGTGCTCATCGCCGACGGCCTCCGGGGCACCGACGAGGTGGAGGTGCCGGTGCCCGGCGGCGAATACTGCAAGACCGCCAAGATCGGCCGTGCCATCATGGACGCGGATGTGTTCATCAGCCTGACCCACTTCAAGGGCCACGAGTCCACCGGCTTCGGCGGTGCCATCAAGAACATCGGCATGGGCTGCGGCTCCCGCGCGGGCAAGATGGAGCAGCACGCTTCCGGCCACCCGGCCGTGCAGGAGAGCCTGTGCCGCGGCTGCCACCGCTGCGCCAAGGAGTGCGGCTCCGACGCCATTACCTACAACCAGCAGAACAAGGCTGTCATCGACTACGACAAGTGCAAGGGCTGCGGCCGCTGCATCGGTGCCTGCAGCTTTGACGCCGTGTATTCCCCCAACGAATGCGCCAACGAGGAGCTGGACCGGAAGATGGCCGAGTACGCCGCTGCCGTCTGCCACGACCGCCCCTGCTTCCATGTGGCACTGGTGCAGGACATCAGCCCCAACTGTGACTGCCACGGGGAAAACGACGCCCCTATCCTGCCGGATATCGGCATGTTTGCCTCCTTTGACCCGGTGGCACTGGATCAGGCCTGTGCAGATGCCTGCCTGAACGCCACCCCGCTGCCCAACAGCCAGCTGAGCAGCAATCTGGCCAAGCCCGGCTGGAACTGCCACCACGACAACTTCAAGGACTCTAACCCCAACATCGAGTGGAAGGCTACCCTGGACCAGGCAGAAAAGGTGGGCATGGGCACCCGGCAGTATGTGCTGAAAAAGGTGTAACCCCTGAAACAACAAAGGCGCTGACCGCACGCGGTCAGCGCCTTTGTTGTTTCAGGGGGATAACGTTTACTCTTCACCGTTTACAGCGGGCACGCAGCTGTCCAGCACACTCTGCAGGGCCTGCCAGTTCTTCAGGG
>CABQHF010000120.1 GCA_902463905.1 uncultured Faecalibacterium sp.
CCAGCTTTGCAACGGCTCCGGCTCTGATCATCGTGGGCTTCTACATGATGGGCTCTGCTGTCAAGATCGACTTCAATGACCCCAGCGAGGGCATCCCCGCCTTCCTGACCATCCTGGCCATGCCCACTGCCTACAGCATCTCTGAGGGCATCGCCATCGGCGTGATCTCCTGGACCATCATCAATGTGATCACCGGCAAGGCCAAAGAGAAGAAGATCAGCCCCCTGATGTATGTGCTGACTGTTCTGTTCATCCTGAAGTACGTCTGCCTGTAAGCAACAACAAAATACAAGCAACAAAAGGCTGAACCGCTCCCTGTCAAGTAGACAGATGAAAAAACAAAAAGTTTTCTCCAGGATCTCCGATATGAGGTCCTGGTTTTCTTTTATGCAGCATCCAGCAAGCTGCGGTAGTCCATAGGTGCGGGGCAATTTAGACGATGCTGACGCGTATAGTGAGGACTACGAACGCGGTGTGCGCATTGACTGTGAAAACAAGATGACCAATGCGCGCGGTGTTGCCCGTGTCCGTCTGGATCAGCTGCAACAGGAGTTCCGGGACGACCTGAACAAGCGCACCGCCCCAATCAATGGCGCAGAGCTTGACAGCCCAGATTTTCGCCTGCTGCAAAGCGGTCTGCCCATGAGCACCGAAGAGTTTTGCGCCCTGTGTGAGCGCAACGACGGCAACGAAACCGTACTGCGTGCCGCTGGCAGTTATGCAGGCGCGCACAATCTGGCCCCGTACTTCCGCCAGTATTACCGCACCCCGGAGGAGCGCCACAGCGCCTTTGAACATATCATCAAGACGGCAAACGCTGCACTGGACAGCCCGCGCCAGTATTGCAGCGCCCTTGACCCGAAGCACTGGGCCTGTGTGACCGCAGACGATGCCAAGACACTGGGCCGCAGCGCCAATTACTTTGCAGGCAAGAGTAAGCCCGCAAAGAATACCACATGGAGCGCAGAGGACAGCGCCCTGAATCTAGGCTAAAACAGCCCCGAAAAGACCGCTTTTTCTGCAATGTGTGGTAAAAAGTGTGGTACAAAACAAGAAAAGCACCTAGAAACTTGCGTTCCTAGGTGCTTTTTGGTGGGGTGCCCAGTGGGACTCGAACCCACGGTCTCCAGATCCACAATCTGGCGCGTTAACCGACTACGCTATGGGCACCACATAGATGCGCCCGAAGGGACTCGAACCCCCGGCCCACTGCTTAGAAGGCAGTTGCTCTATCCACCTGAGCTACGGGCGCACGTTGTTATCCCATTGGGTTCTTTATGGCGGCAGTCGTGTGTCGGCACACGCTGCGAGAAGTATAATACCATACAAAACCCAATCTGTCAAGAAAAATTTGAAAAAAGTTTCGGATTTTTATATGGGGGGTATTTACAGCAGCCACATCCCGATAAAACCGCAGCCGAACCCGATAGCGAGCCCGGCGGCCACATCCCGGATATGGTGCACGCCGGTGAGCACCCGCCCTACAGCGATGAGCAGGGCAACGGCGGTCATGCACCAGCCGACGATGGGGTAAAAATACAACCACACCATGGCCAGCACGGCGGCGCTCAATGCGTGCCGGGAAGGAAAGGACTTGCCGTGGGTGCCCTTCTGCACCAGTGGGGTAAAGCCCGGCTGGTCGTAGGGGCGGGGCCGGTCGAGCCGGGCGCGGAGGACGGTGCCGCCCCAGAAGGTGATGCCCGGCACCAGAATGGAGCGGGCGATCTCCAGCATAAAATCCGGTGCGGCGGCTTTCCGGGTCAGCCACAGCTGCACCAGATGGACGTTCAGCAGGCACAGCAGTACCGGGTAGCTTACAAAGGGCACCAGCGGCAGCCAGCGGTCCATGGCGGCGACAAAGCGCCGGGTAGCCGGGTGCAGCTCAAACCACCGGTACAGGGTATGGTAGTGTTCCACGGTCAAAAATGATCCCTCCGCATCGGGTCAGATTGAAAAAATTCAGAAGCAGGTGTCCAGATAGTTTTCCACATCGAAAGGTTCCGGTGTGGAATCCTTGCGCAGGTACAACGGATGGTGCGGGTGGCCTTTTTTGCTCCGCTTGCCGAAGGTCACCCAGGGAATGTTCTTTTCCCGCGTCAGGGCCACCATCTCCCGCATCAGGCCGGGCAGGTAATCCCGCTTTTCGATCAGGGTGCCCCAGGCGGCCCACATGGTGGGTTCGGTCTGGGCCAGCACGGCCTGCAGCCAGCGCAGGTTCTCGTCACACAGGGCACGATCCGGCACACGATCCATGTCGTTGGGGTCGGTGGCGCGCTGGGGGTAAACATTGAACATGATCCAGCTGTCAAAACCGTTGGCGTTGGCCAGCCGCTCCACGCTTTTCAGGGTGGGATCCAGCGCGCCGGGCTGGGCAGTGCTGGGGTTGATGCCGATACATACCAGCGGGTGCCGCCCCACGCGGCCCAGCACATAGCGGTAAGGCTGATATGTATGGGGTTCGTAATACCACAGGCCGCCGGGGTATTCGTCGGCCTTCAGCAGGGGAAGGGTTTCGGTGTGCATGGGTGTGTTCCTGTCTTTCCATCAGTTTCTCTCATCTATCGTACCTGAAATGTGGGGATAAATCAACACTTTTGTGCGACAAACTCTCCCATAAAACTGATTTTCATGGTATACTGGGCTGAACGGTGCAGAGCAGCTGCACAGTGACCCACTCGAAACGAAAGGAGCAGGTTATGCTGGAAGATTACAAAAACGCGCTGAAAGCCGGCCAGCGCGCCTACCGTGCCTGTGTGGCACGCGGCCAGCCGCCCTATCTTGCGGTGCTGGACGATATTCTGGTCAATGTGAACATCGTGGCACAGGAGCCGCTGGGCCTGGTGGAGATCCCGGCCGACAGCATCGTGGGCACCAAGACCAGCGGGCGGCACACGGCCTTTGCGCCCAATTTCATGCCGCTGCTGGAAGCCGACACCGAGTTTGCCGCCAAGTGGTCCAACCTCTGTGACGCCCACCTGGAAGAGGGTATCCACACCCCCATCATTGCCTTTGAGTTCATGAACCAGTTCTATGTGCAGGAGGGCAACAAGCGGGTCTCGGTGCTCAAGTATTACGGCGCGGTCAAGATCGCGGGTACGGTCACCCGGCTGATACCGGAGCGCAACGACAGCCTGGAGAACCGCATCTATTATGAGTTCCTGGATTTCTACCGCCTGTCCAGAGTCAACGACGTGCATTTCACGCGGCTGGGCAGCTATGCCAAGCTGCAGACGCTGGTATGCAAGGCCTCCGATGAGAGCTGGACGGACGACGACCGGATGAACTTTGCGGCCTTTTACACCATGTTCTGCCAGCAGTTCCAGCAGCTGGGCGGCGACCGGCTCAACATCACGGCCGGAGATGCCATGCTGGTGTATCTGAGCGTTTACCGCTACTCGGATGCCTGCGACTCCACCCCCGCTCAGATGAAGGCGAACATGGAGAAGCTGTGGAACGAGGTGCGGGTGCTTACCGAGCCGCAGGCCGTGCACCTTTCGCTGGAGCCCACCCAGAGCACCGGGGAACCGCTGCTGTCCAAGCTGAACATTTTCAGCTCCCGGCCCAGCGAACTGAAGGTGGTGTTCCTGCACGAGCACAACGCCGAGAGCAGTGCCTGGGTGCGCAACCACGACAAGGGCCGCGCAGCGCTGGAAAAAGAATTCCCGGATCGGCTGTCCATCACCTGCCGGGAGAATGTAAACCCGGAGGTGGACGCGGAGCAGATCCTGGAGGATGTGGCTCACGACAACGCGGACGTCATCTTTACCACCAGCGCCCGGATGCACACGGCCTGCCTGAAAGTGGCGGCCCAGCACCCCAAGACCCGCATCCTGAACTGCTCGCTGAACGCACCGCACCCGCTGGTGCGCACCTACTACCCCCGCACCTATGAGGTGACCTATCTGCTGGGCCTGCTGGCCGGTGCCCTGACCCGCACCGACCGGGTGGGCTATGTGGCGGCAAACCCCGTGTACGGCATCCCGGCGGCCATCAACGCCTTTGCGCTGGGCCTCAAGACGGTACGCCCCTATGCGCGGGTGCTGCTGCGCTGGGCCTGCCTGCCGGATCCGGCCCATCCGCTGGATTTCTCGGACTGCCCGGATGTGGATATCTTCTATGCCCGCAGCAATAAGGAACCGGAAGGCACCCACCGCGATTACGGCCTGTGCCGCCGTCTGCCGGACGGCACGCTGGAGCCGCTGGGCCTGCCGGTGTGGAAATGGGAGACTTTCTATATCGAGATCATCCGCTCCATCTTTGACGGCACCTGGAACAACGACGGTGCCGGTGCCCGCGCCGTGAATTACTGGTGGGGCATGCGCAGCGGTGCCGAGGAGATCAACTACAGTGCCGGGCTGCCGGCGGGCACGCTGCAGCTGCTGGACATGATGGAAAAGCTGCTCAGCGAGAACGAGCTGAGCATCTTCCAGGGCGAACAGTATTCGGCGGGGCATGTGCTGCATATGCCGGAAAAACTGCTCTACTCGCCCAAGGAACTCATGGAGATGGACTGGCTGGATGAGTGCGTGGACGGCGCACTGCCGCAGTACGAGGAACTGGATGTCAAGACCAGGGCACTGGTGGCCATCAATGGTCTTGCAAACCTGAAGCAACTGGAGTAAGGACCGGAAAGCGGTACAAAGAACGGAGCAAACCAGAGGTGAAAATACTTGCGATTTCAGATGTTCCCTCCAAGGCGCTGTGGGACTACGGCACACGGGAGCATCTGCAGGGGATCGACCTGATCCTTTCCTGCGGGGATCTGCCCAAGAAGTATCTGGAATACCTGACCAATTTCACGACCGTGCCCATCCTGTATGTTCATGGCAACCATGACGGAAATTATCAGAATGATGAGCCGGGCGGCTGCATCTGTGTGGATGACCAGGTGTTTGTGTGGAATGGGCTGCGCATCATGGGGCTGGGCGGCTGCTTCCGCTACAACCGGGAGGATACCTACCAGTACACCGAGGCGGCCATGCGGCACCGGGCGCGCAAGCTCTGGCTGCAGGCGCACAAGGTGGGCGGCATCGACATCCTGCTCACCCACGCCCCGGCCAGCGGCCTGAACGACGGCACCGACCGCGCCCACAAGGGCTTTGAATGCTTCAATGAGCTGATGGATGAATATCAGCCTGCGTGGTTCGTGCACGGGCATATGCACCTGAACTACGACGCCAAACTGCCGCGGGTGTGCACCCGTGGGAACACCACGGTGATCAATGCAACCGAGCGCTATGTGTTTGAGATCCCGAACCCGGACCCGCTGCTGAAGCGGAAATTCCTTTGGGGCGGCGCAAAGAGGAGCGGCGCAAAGAAATAACGGCACATAGAAATACAAAAACAAAACGCTTCTGCAGAACTTCTGCAGAAGCGCTTTTTGTGTGTTTTTCAGGGAACAGCCGGAACCTTACAGTTCCAGCTTGCCGGAGACTTTGTTGATGACATAGTAGGCAGTGCCCTCTTCCGGCTTGACATAGACCTTGCAGGACTGCACGCCCACCTTGTGGGTGGCACGGTAGTCAGCCTTGGCACGGTCAATGACATCGGTGATGTTATACTGCTTGCCGCTCAGCTCCACATACAGTTCCGGTGCAAGCGGCGGACGGCCGCGGCGTGCAGGTGCCTTGGAGGCAGCAGCTTTACGGGTCTTGGGTTCAGCAGCAGTTTCCGTTGCGGCGGAAGCTGCAGGGACTTTCTTCTCAGCCATAGTACAAACCTTCCTTCTGTATTCTGCGCACGGCGGTGCGTGAGGATCCGCCATGCCGGTTCCGAACCAAACAAATTACTTATATAATAGTTTTTTACCGGTCGTTTGTAAAGTCTTTTTTCGAAAAATCTCGCAAAAACGGCAGGAAACAGAGGCTGCAATGCAAAGAAATGTTCTTGTATCCAACCGAAAGGCGAAAAAACCGCATTTTGGATAGAAATCAGGGGTTTCCGGTGGGGTGGATGACTGCCCTTCCGGGAGAAACAAATCGGGTAAATGCGGCGCGTACAGGGCACAGATTTACTGGAGGCAAAGCCTTTCGGCCTGTGTGATCACCGGTTCCAGTAGCTCTGCATCCCAGTCCTCGGAAAAGGCGAATAGGCCCTGGTAAATGGCCAGCTGGGCGTCGGCATCCGGGCGCTGTGCAGCCAGGCGGAACACGGTTTGCAGCAGCCGCAGTTTCAGCTGCCGCGTGGCGGGCGGTGCGCTGCGCAGCCGGGCAAGGTCGTAATCCTTCGTGTTGCCGCAGGGCATGGCACAGGTGGCGCAGTTGGGGGCCACGGCGTGCTTTTCGGCGCGGGTGATGTCCAGCATACACTGCAGTTTTTCTGCCGGGGCATCCGGCTGTGCGGCCAGACGCAGCCCGGCGTTGAGCACGGCATCGGTGTTCTCGGTTTTCGGCTCACTGGAGGTGGAGCGTGCAAGGCCCACGAGAGCGCTCAGCAGGGCGTCCTGCAGCGCATCTGCCGGGGTCTGCGGCGTGCGGAGATAGTCGGTCATGGCAGGGTCCTTTCAAGTGCAGAATCTGCAAAGAGTATAGCCCATTTGTATGAATAATACAAGCGGCGGAAAAACAAAAAGGCCCCCTCGCAGGAGGGAGCCTGAAAAAGAGAGCTTAAGCCAATTCCGGGACTTCCTTTGCCAGCATCTCGGCCAGCTGGGCATGGCCCTTGCGGGTCAGGTGCATGAAATCCACCTGGTTGAACTCGCATCCCTTTGCATCCAGGAAGTGCACGTTCTGGCGCTCGCAGATGATGCGGAACTGCTCGGCCACACCGGCGGATTTCTCCACACAGCCGTC
>CABQHF010000121.1 GCA_902463905.1 uncultured Faecalibacterium sp.
CAAAGATCACATCCTCCATCTTGCCCGCCGCACGCAGCTGGCGGGAGCTGGTCTCTCCCAGCACCCAGCGCACCGCGTCCGAAAGGTTCGACTTGCCGGAGCCGTTGGGGCCCACCACGCCGGTGACACCGGCGTCAAAGGTGATCTTTACCTTGTCGGGGAAGCTCTTGAAGCCCTGGATCTCCAGTTCCTTGAATACCATCGTTTTACTTTTCCTTTATCACGCCCAGCAGCTTCAGGGCCTCTTTGGCGGCATGCTGCTCGGCGGCCTTCTTGCTGCGGCCCTCGCCCCGGGCCACCCGGTCCGAGTTGAAGCGCACGGCCACCACAAAGTGCTTGTCGTGGTCCGGGCCGGACTCGCTCTCCACCACATAGCTCAGCCGCTCTTCGGGGTTCTGCTGCACGATCTCCTGCAGGCGGGTCTTGTAGTCGGCCTCGGCGTGCTTGCCCTCGGTGATGAAGGGCAGGATGAAATTGCGGGCGACCTCCATGCCGCCGTCCAGATACAGGGCAGCGATCACCGCCTCAAAGGCGTCCGATACCACACTGGGGCGGGTGCGGCCGCCGCAGCGCTCTTCGCCGCGGCCCAGCCGCAGGTACTCGCCCAGATGGATCTCCTGCGCGAACTGGAACAGGGCCCCCTCGCTGACCAGACTGGCGCGGATGCGGGTCAGGTCGCCCTCCGGCCGGTCGGCGTAGGCGTGGAACAGGTAGTCTGCCGAGACGATCTGCAGCACGCTGTCGCCCAGAAACTCCAGCCGCTCGTTGTGCTTCACCGGGGCGCGGCTCTCGTTGGCGTAGCTGGTGTGGGTGAGCGCCGTTTCCAGCAGCTCCGGGTTTTTGAACGTATAACCAATGATTGATTCCAACGGATGGCTCATATGTCATTGCTCCCTTGCATTGTGCTTTTTATTCCTCAGGTTTGTTTGCCGCCGCAAGCTCATCCAGGGCAGACTGCATGGTGCCGCACAGGTCGTTCTCCACGCAGGTCTTGGCCTGCCGGATGGCGTTCTTGATGCCCTTGGCCTTGGAGGAGCCGTGGGCCTTGATGACCGGCTGCTTGGCTCCCAGGAAGGGGGCTCCGCCGTACTCCTCGCTGTCCATCTGGTGCTTCAGGTCCGACACGCCGCCCTTGAGCAGCAGGTAGGCGATCTTGCCGCCGAAGTTTGCCAGGAACATCTGCTTGAGCATGCCCAGCAGCATCTTGGCCACGCCCTCGGTCAGCTTGAGGATCACATTGCCGGTAAAGCCGTCGCACACCACCACGTCCACTTCGCCGTTCGGCACGTCGCGGGGCTCAATGTTGCCCACAAAGCGGATGCCCGGGGTGGTCTTGAGCAGCTGGTGGGCCTCCTTGAGCACAGGGGTGCCCTTGCTCTCCTCGGCGCCGTTGTTGGCCAGTGCCACGCTGGGGTCCCTGCGGCCCTCCACCTTGTTCACATAGCAGCTGCCCATGACGGCAAAGGCGGCCAGCATCTCCGGGCGGCACTCCACGTTGGCACCGCAGTCCAGCAGCAGGTAAGCCTTCTTTTTGGCGGGCACCATGGTGGCCAGGGCCGGACGCTTTACCCCCCGGAGGGTGCGCACGATGAGGCTTGCGCCCACATGCAGTGCACCGGTGCTGCCGGCAGAGACAAAGGCGTCGCCCTTGCCCTCCTTCAGCAGGTTCAGGCCCACCACGATGGAGGAATCCTTTTTGGTCCGGATGGCCCTGGCAGGCTCGTCGCACATGTCGATGACCTCGGTGCAGTTCACCAGCTCGATGCCGTCCAGCGGGATGTTATTGTCCGCCGCCGTCCTGCGCACCAGTTCCTCATTGCCCACGCCGAGGATCTGCACGCCGTATTCCTTTACAGCCTGTGCCGTGCCTTCCAGCACGGCCAGAGGGGCGTTGTCGCCGCCCATCATGTCCACAATGATCTTCATAGTTGCGCTCCTTTCTGTTCCGGGAGATCGGCCCTGCGGTTACAGGGCGGTTTCATCCAGCCACTGCTGGAAGCTGGCAACAGCGCGCTCGGCCTGTGCCATGTAACGCAGGCGCTTGTCGCGGGGACGCTTGTCCTCCGGCAGCGGGGGCAGGATGCCCATGTTCGCGCCCATCGGCTGGAAGTTCTTGTTCTCGGTGGTCAGGTACTGCACCAGTGCGCCGCACATGGTGTCCGCCGGCGGGGGCGGCAGCTCCCGGCCTTCCAGCCGGGCATAGAGGTTCCGCGCAGCCAGAAGGCCGCAGGCGGCACTTTCCATGTAGCCCTCAAAGCCGGTGATCTGCCCGGCAAAGAACACATTGGGGTGCTCCTTCAGGCACAGGCCCGCACTCAATACACGAGGTGCATCCAGGAAGGTGTTGCGGTGCATCACACCGTACCGCACGAACTCGGCATGTTCCAGGCCGGGGATCATGCTGAACACCCGCTTCTGCTCCCCCCACTTGAGGTTGGTCTGGAAGCCCACGATGTTGTACAGGGTGCGCTCCTTGTTCTCGGCCCGCAGCTGGACGTTGGCCCAGGGGCGGTGGCCGGTGTTGGGGTCCACCAGGCCCACCGGGCGCAGGGGGCCGAACCGCATGGTGTCGGCACCGCGGGCAGCCATGATCTCGATAGGCATGCAGCCCTCGTACACGGTCACGGTGTCGGCCTTTTTGCCGTGGGCGTCCGGGTCGGGCCGGGCGCTCTGCTCTGCCCCGGTGTCAAAGTCGTGCAGCGGGGCACGCTCGGCCGCAGCCAGCGCCGCATGGAACGCCTCATACTCGGCCTTGTTGAAGGGGCAGTTCAGGTAGTCGGCATCTCCGCGGCCATAGCGGGAGGCGGCAAACACCTTGTTGTAGTCCAGGCTCTCGGCCGTCACGATGGGTGCCACGGCATCGTAGAAGTGCAGCCGCTCGTCGCCGGTCAGGGCACCGATCTCGTCCGCCAGTTTCCCGTCGGTCAGGGGGCCGGTGGCCACCAGGATGGGGGCACTTTCGTCAATGTGCTCCACCGGCTGGCGGTGCACGGTGATGTTGGGGCACTCCTCCACCCGGCGGGTGACCTCTGCGCTGAAGGCGTCCCGGTCCACCGCCAGGGCTCCACCGGCAGCCACACGGGCCACCTCTGCCGCCTGCAGCAGCTGGCTGCCCATGCGGCGCATCTCTTCCTTGAGCAGGCCGGACGCAGAGTCCAGCCGCTCAGCCTTCAGGCTGTTGGAGCAGATCAGCTCCGCAAAGCCCTCGCTCTTGTGTGCGGGTGAGAAGTGCATCGGCTTCTGCTCATACAGGTCCACCTGTACGCCCTTACCGGCCAGCCACAGGGCCGCTTCGCAGCCCGCCAGACCGGCGCCCAGAACAGTTACTTTATAATCGCTCATGTTGTCGTTTTTTCCTTTAATCCTTCTTCGGCACCGGCATCTCAAAGCCGCAGCCCTCTTTGGCGCAATAGAGCTTGGAGCCCTTGCGGAACAGGGTGGAGCCGCACTTTTCGCACTTGGTGGCCACCGGCATATCCCAGGTCATGAAGTCGCAGTCCGGGTAGCGCTCGCAGCCGTAGTAGATGCGGCCCTTGGCGCTCTTGCGCTCCAGCATGCGGCCCTTGCCGCACTTGGGGCAGATGCCGCCGGTGTCCTTGACCAGACGCTTGGTGCCCCGGCACTCGGGGAAGCCGCTGCAGGCCAGGAACTTGCCGTACTTGCCCACCTTGATGACCATGGGGCGGCCGCACAGGTCGCACACCTCGCTGGAAGGCTCGTCCGGCACCTTGACCTTCTTGCCCTCCATGTTCTTTTCTGCCTGTTCCAGGCTGGCTGCAAAGCCCTGATAGAAATCATCCACCGTCTTGTGCCAGTCGGCCTTGCCGCTCTCGATCTTATCCAGATTCTTTTCCATCTGGGCGGAGAAGTCCACATCCACGATGTGGGGGAACTGCTCCAGCATCAGGCCGTCCACGGCGCGGCCCAGCAGGGTCGGCTTGAGCTTTTTCTGGTCACGCTCCACATAGCCGCGGTCGATGATGGTGGTGATGATGGGCGCATAGGTGGAGGGGCGGCCGATGCCGTTTTCTTCCAGCGCCTTGATAAGGGTTGCCTCGGTGTACCGGGCAGGGGGCTGGGTGAACTTCTGTTCGCTCTTCAGCTCCTTAAGCTTCAGCACCTGGCCCTGTTCCAGCGGAGGAAGGTTGGTTTCCTTCTTTTCCTTCTCGTCGGTGGCTTCCTCGTACAGAGCGGTAAAGCCGTCAAAGGTCACGGTGTAGCCGCTGGCCTTGAAGCGGTAGTCCGCCGCGCTCACGGTGACGGATACGGTGTCCTGCTGGCAGTCTGCCATCTGGCTGGCCATAAAGCGGCTCCAGATCATGCGGTAGAGCTTGGCGGTGTCGCCGCTGATGCTCTTGTCCACCTCGTCCGGCGTCAGGGACGGCACCGAGGGACGGATGGCTTCATGGGCGTCCTGCGCAGCGGTGGCGCTCTTGGTTTTCCACACCCGCTTGTAGGGGCAGATATAATTTTCGCCGTAAGCCCCGGCGATATACTCCTTGGCAGCGGCAACGGCTTCGTCCGAGATGCGCAGGCTGTCGGTACGCATGTAGGTGATCAGACCCATGGTGCCGTGCCCGGCAATGTCCACGCCTTCGTACAGGGTCTGGGCAGCCCGCATGGTGCGGGTAGCCGTGAAGCCCAGCCGACGGGAGGCCTCCTGCTGCAGGGTACTGGTGATAAAGGCCGGAGTGGGCTGCTTGGCGCGCTTGCCCTTTTTCAGCTCTGCCACCACATACTCGGCCCCTTCCAGGCCCTTTTCGATGGCGCGGGCCTCGGCCTCGTTCTTGGGCAGCAGCTTCTTGCCCTTGCTGTCGGTGGCAAGGCGGGCGGTAAAGCTCTTGTGCCCGGCACCCAGCGTCACGTCCACGTTCCAGTATTCGTCCGGCTTGAAGCTCTCGATCTCCTTTTCGCGGTCGTCGATGAGGCGCACGGCCACGCTCTGCACGCGGCCTGCGGACAGGCCCCGGCGCACCTTGCGCCACAGGAAGGGGCTGAGCTTGTAACCCACCAGACGGTCCAGCACACGGCGGGCCTGCTGGGCGTTGAACAGATCTTCGTCGATGGCGCGGGGGTGGGCCATGCCCTCCTTCACGCCCTTTTTGGTGATCTCGTCAAAGGTGACGCGGTTGGGGGCGTGGGGGTCCAGCCCCAGGATGTTGGCCAGATGCCAGCTGATGGCTTCGCCTTCGCGGTCCGGGTCGGTCGCCAGCAGAACGCCGTCGGCGTGCTTGGCCTTACTTTTGAGTTCCTTGATGAGCTTTTCCTTGCCTTTGATGCTGATGTACTGGGGCGTATAGCCGTGCTCCACATCAATGCCCAGCTGGGAAGCCGGCAGGTCCCGGATATGGCCCATGCTGGCGGTGACCTCGTAGTCATCGCCCAGATATTTGCCAATGGTCTTCGCCTTTGCAGGCGACTCCACGATCACTAGTTTCGCCATTCGTGTTTTTCTCCCGTTCTCTTTCTATCAAAACGCACCGCACAGCGTCTGCACGGCACGGATCCTTGTTCTTATGATTGTACCACAGCTGTTGTGTGCTTTGCCAGCAAAAATTATACTACCGCAGTACATAGCGCTTGCCCGGCAGGCAGGTCACCCGACCGGTGAGCTGGAGCTTCATCAGGGTGCTCAGCAGGGTGGACATGGGCAGGCCGGTGTTCACACACAGTTCCTCCACGCCCACCGATTTCGGGCCGATGCAGGCCAGCACCCTTCGCTCGGTGTCGCTGACAGGTTCCGGCTGCTTTGCGCAGGCAGCCGCTGCAGCCGTCTGCGCATGCAGGCCCAGCGGGCCCAGCAGGTCGGCAGCGCTGCACGCCGCGCGGGCGCGGCCGTCCCGCAGCAGGCCGTTGGTGCCGGTGGAATTGGGGGAATAGATACTGCCGGGCACCGCGTACACCGGTTTGCCATAGCGTTCCGCATGGGCCACCGTGGACATGGTGCCACTCTTTTCCTGCGCTTCCACCACCAGCAGCGCCGAGGACAGCGCCGCAATGAGCCGGTTGCGCTGCAGGAAGCCGGTCGGCCCCGGAGAGGTGCCGTCCGGCGCGTATTCGCTGATGACGCAGCCGTTCTTTTCAATGGTATGCCGCAGAGCCACATTGGCGGCCGGATAGGTGCGGTCGATGGGCACGCCCATCACGGCGATGGTGGGGCGGTCGTTCTTCACGGCGGCACGGTGCCCGGCGCTGTCCAGCCCGTCGGCCAGGCCGCTGACGATGAGCGCCCCATTGCGGGCCAGCTCCCCGCCGATATCCGCCGCCGCGTTCAGGCCGTACTCGGTAGGCTTGCGGCTGCCCACGATGCCCACGGCCCCCGGCTCGTTGAGCCACAGCGGGTCGCCGGTGCAGTAGAGCACCAGCGGCATATCCGGGATGCGGGAAAAAGCCAGCGGATAATCCGGGTCATCAAAGGGCAGGATGCGCACCCGCAAAGCGTCGCACCGCATGACCAGTTTGTGATATTCCTCCGGATCCAGCTGGGCGGCGCGCTTGAACGCCGCCTCCCCCGCCGCCTGCCGGAATTCCTCGGTCTCCCGTGCTTCCCACGCTTCCTGTGCCCCGCCGAAGGCGTCCAGCACGCGGCCCGCGTGGAGGCTGGCCGGGCCCAGCACATGGGCCAGCCACAGCCAGCACAGCAGCGGGTCCGGGGCAGGCTCCGGCGGGTAAAAGCTGGTCTGCCCGGCAAGGCCGTTCACAGGCTCTCCTCCCGGAAATGCCACAGCAGGATGCTGCCCGCAATGCCGGCG
>CABQHF010000122.1 GCA_902463905.1 uncultured Faecalibacterium sp.
CCTACAACATCAACCGCCTGACCCTGAAAGCCGGGCAGGCCGCGCTGGAAGATACGGCCTACTTTGACCGCACCCGTGCCGCCATCGTGGACACCCGCAGCTGGACGAAGCAGCAGCTGGAAGCCCGCGGCTTTGCAGTGCTGGACAGCCGGTCCAACTTCCTGTTTGCAAGTACGGGCCGGAAAGACGGCGGAGAACTTTACAAAGCGTTGAAGCAAAACGGCATTCTGGTGCGGCATTTCGATGCGCCCCGCATCGCCAACTGGCTGCGCATCACCATTGGCACGCCGGAGCAGATGCAGGCCCTTGTGGAAACACTGGACAAAATTCTGGAGGAATGAACCATGGAAAACCGGATGATCTCTCTGGAACGCAACACTAACGAGACCCAGATCGACCTGACGCTGGATCTGGACGGCTCCGGCCGTTACGAGATCGACACGGGGTGTGGCTTCCTGAACCATATGCTGGAGCTGTTTGCCCGGCACGGCCGGTTCGATCTGGTACTCACCTGCCACGGGGACGTGGAGGTGGACTACCACCACACCACCGAGGATGTGGGCATCGCGCTGGGGCAGGCGTTTGCCCGGGCGCTGGGCGATATGCGCGGCATCCAGCGCTACGGCAGCTTCCACCTGCCCATGGACGAAGCGCTGGTCCTGTGCGCGGTGGACCTGTCCGGCCGCTGCACCCTGAACTGGGACATCCACTGCACCACCGAGAAGGTGGGCGATTTTGACGTGGAGTGCGCCAAGGAATTCTGGCTGGGCTTTGCCCGCAGCGTGCCCGCCACCGTCCACTTTGTACAATTTGCGGGCGAAAATACTCACCACATCCTCGAAGCCTGCTTCAAGGGGGCCGGACATGCGCTGAGCGCGGCAGTGAAGATCGACGAAGCCCACAAGGACGAGATCCCCTCCACGAAAGGACTGCTGGTATGATCACGATCATGGATTACGGCGTGGGCAACCTGTTCAGCCTGAAATCCAGCCTTGCACAGCTGGGGCAGGACACGGTGGTCACCGCCGACCCCGATACCATCCGCAAAGCCGACCGGCTCATCCTGCCCGGCGTGGGTGCCTTTGGCGACGCCATGGACAAGCTGGTGGCCACCGGCCTTGTGCCGGTCATCCGGGCCGAGGCGGAGAAAAAGCCGCTGCTGGGCATCTGTCTGGGCATGCAGCTGCTGTTTGAAAAAAGCTATGAGTACGGCGAGCACGCGGGCCTGGGATTTATCCAAGGCGAGGTGTGCCCGCTGGAGCCGGACCTGACGGACAAGAGCCTGAAGGTGCCGCAGATCGGCTGGAACGCACTGCACATCGTGAAAGACGACCCGCTGTTCCAGTATATCCGCGAGGGCGAGTATGTATATTACGTCCACAGCTATTACGGCAAGAACTGTACCGAGAGTACACTGGCGACCAGCGAGTATTCCATCCCGGTCACCGGCGCGGTACGGGCGGGCAAGGTGTACGGCACCCAGTTCCACCCGGAAAAGAGCGGCGACACCGGCCTGCGCATCCTGAAAGCGTTCGCGGAACTGTAAAAGGATTTAGAATTGGCTCCGCTTCGCTCTGCCAATGTCAGCGGAAGAATTATTTTTGGTTTGTGTTTTGTCGCGCCCTGCGGGGCGCTCCAAAACACACTTTCACAGGTGAGGTCGCAGCGGAAAGCGGCGTCTGCGGTTGTCGGCCTTGCGGCCGCCGCAAAGTGGAGGCCATTTCTAATCATAAAAAGGAGTTTTTCGATGCAGTTATTTCCAGCCATTGATCTGCGCGGCGGCAAGGTGGTGCGCCTGACCCAGGGCGACTACAGCCGCATGACCGTATACGGCGAGGACCCCTGTGCCCAGGCACGGCAGTTCCTGGCGGCGGGTGCCCGGAACCTGCACGTCGTCGATCTGGACGGCGCGAAGGACGGCACCCTTTCCAATTACGACACCATTGCCGCACTGGCCAAACAGGGCGGGCTGTACATCGAGGTGGGCGGCGGCATCCGCACCGAGGAGCGCATAGAAAAGTACCTCGCTCTCGGCGTGGGGCGCTGCATCCTGGGCAGCGTGGCGGTGACGGACTTTGCGTTCACCGCCCGGATGCTGCAAAAATACGGCGACAGGATCGCCGTGGGCGTGGATGCAAAAGACGGCTATGTGGCCATCCATGGCTGGAAAGAGGTCAGCGCCGAGCCGGGCGTGGACTTCTGCAGGCGGCTGGCAGACGCCGGGTGCACCGCCATCATCTACACCGATATCGCCTGCGACGGTGCCATGCAGGGCACCAATCTGGCCCTGTACCGCCAGCTGGCAGCAGAGGTGCCCGGCGTGGCCTTTACGGCCAGCGGCGGCATCTCGTCCGAGGAGGAGCTTCTGGAACTGAAAGAGATGGGCACCGCAGCCGCCATTCTGGGCAAGAGCCTGTACACCGGCGCACTGGACCTTGAACGCTGCGTACAACTGGTACAGGATTGAACGGAGGGGAAACCGATATGATCACAAAACGCATCATCCCCTGCCTGGACGTGCGCAGCGGGCGCGTGGTCAAGGGCACGAACTTTGAGGGCATCCGGGATGTGGCCGACCCCGTGGAGATGGCCCGGATGTACAATGCGGCCGGGGCCGACGAGCTGGTGTTCTACGACATCACCGCCAGCTTTGAGGGCCGCGCCCTCTTCACTGACATCCTCACCCGGGTGGCCAGCGAGGTATTCATCCCGCTCACCGTGGGCGGCGGCATCAACACGCTGGAGGACTTTGACCGGGTGCTCAAGTGCGGCGCCGACAAGGTCAGCGTCAACTCCGGTGCCCTGCGGGACCCCGACCTGATCCCGGCGGCAGCCCGGCGCTACGGCAACCAGTGCGTGGTGCTCTCGGCGGATGTCAAACGGGTGAACGGCCAGTTCCGGGTGTTCGCCAAGGGCGGCCGCGAGGACACCGGCCGGGATGCGCTGGACTGGATCCGCTGGTGCGTGGACCACGGTGCCGGGGAGATCTGCCTGAACAGCATCGACACCGACGGCGTGCGCAATGGCTTTGATCTGGAAATGCTGGACGCTGTGGCCGCCCGCGTAGACGTGCCCATCATCGCCAGCGGCGGTGCCGGAAAAAAAGAGGATTTTCTGGAGCTGTTCCACCACAAGGGCATCGACGCGGGCCTTGCGGCCGGCATCTTCCACCAGAAGCTGCTGACCATCCGGAACCTGAAGGAATATCTGGCGGAGAATGGCGTGGAAATGCGCCTGTAAAAATACGCCGTACCCCTTGCGTTTGCAAGCCGAATACGCTAAACTAGAGCTATCCCCATCCGGGGAGGGAGAAACGACCATGGAACTGAAATTTGACGAAAAGGGCCTGATCCCTGCCATCGTGCAGGATCACTACACCAAAGAGGTGCTTACCCTCGCGTACATGAACGCTGAGACGCTGGCCCTCACCATTGCCGAAGGACGCACCGTGTTCTGGAGCCGCAGCCGTCAGGAGATCTGGCGCAAGGGCGAGACCAGCGGCAACGTGCAGCGGGTGGTGTCCATCACTGCCGACTGCGACAAGGACGCACTGGTGGTGGAAGTGGTCAAGTCCGGCCCGGCCTGCCACACCGGGGCCGAGAGCTGTTTCTTCAACGAAGTATACGTCTCCCCGGAGCTGAAACAGTTCAGCTGGCAGGGCCTGTATGAACTGATCAAAGGCCGCAAGGATTCCCCCAAAGAGGGCAGCTACACCACCTACCTGTTTGAAAAGGGCAAGGAGAAGATCCTGAAAAAGGTGGGCGAAGAGTGCACCGAGGTCATCATTGCAGGCGAAAAAGAGGACAAGGAAGAAACCGTTTACGAGATCAGTGATCTGGCCTACCATGTTCTGGTGCTGATGGTCAGCGCCGGCATCACGGTGGAGGACGTGACCCGTGAACTGGAAAAACGACACGTCATTGACCATAAGGTCAAGCAGGAAAGGATGCAGTGAAGCAATTATGGCAGATTATAAGAAGTCCAGTGTCCATTGCCACTCCACCATGTGCGATGGCAAAAATACCTTGCAGGATATGGCAAGTGCTGCATGTGCGCAGGGCTTGACCACGCTGGGCTTCACCGGCCATAGCTACACCCAGCGCGACCGCGAATACTGCATGAGCCCCAGCCGCACCGCCCAGTACAAGGCCACCATCGCAAAGCTCAAGGCCGAGTACAAGGGCAAGGTGGATATCCTGTGCGGCATCGAGTGGGATATCCTCAGCGAAGATAAGCGCACCGGCTACGATTACTGGATCGGCAGCGCACACCACCTGTACGGCAAGAACACCGGCAAGTATTACGAGATCGACTTCCGCCCGCAGGATCTGTGGGACTGCATCAATGATGACTTCGACGCCGACCCGCTGGCCGCTGTGGAAGCCTACTTTGCCGAGGTGGAAAAGGTGGCCGCCCTCAAGCCGGATATTCTGGCCCACATCGACCTGATCAAGAAGCTGAACGCCAAGGGTGAGTTCTTCGACGAGGAGTCGCCCCGCTACAAGGCTGCTGCCCTCAAGGCCCTGCAGGCCGCAAAGGACAACGACTGCCTGCTGGAAGTGAACACCGGCGGCGTTTACCGCGGCTACCGCAAGGACTTCTACCCTGGCCCCTGGTTGCTGGGTGAGTGGCAGAAGATGGGCGGCAAGGTGATCATCACCTCCGATTCCCACGACATTGCCAGCCTGACCTACGGCTTTGACGAGGCCGCTGCCGCCATCAGGGCGGCAGGCTTTACCAGCGTGGAAGTGCTCACCGGCAACGGCTTTGAGACCCAGGAGCTGTAAAGAGCACGATTGGAATTGCCGCCGCTTGCGCTCTGGCAATTTTCAGCGGAAAAATGTTTTTGATTTTGCAGTCAGAGCGGCCTGCGGGCCGCTCTGACTGCCTTTTCACGAGAGGGGCCGCCGCGGGCAGCTTCTTCGTAAAAAGCAACTGCATAAAACGACAAAACAAGGGACTGCTTTCCGGGCGGCCCCTTGTTTTGCGGTAAAAATAAAGTTGGAGGAACCCTATGACCCAGACTCAGCCCAGGAAGAAGAACCTCTTCCAGATGAATGTAGATCTGATGCACGGCCCCATCTTCAAGAATCTGGTGCTGTTCATGCTGCCCATCCTCATCTCCAACCTGTTCCAGCAGCTGTACAACACGGTGGATACCATGATCGTGGGCAATGTGCTGGGCGACACCGCCCTTGCCGCCATTGGCTCCTGCGGGGCCATCTACGAGCTTCTGGTGGGATTCGGCCTCGGTATCGGCAACGGCCTTGCCATCGTTGCAGCGCGTGCCTACGGCGCTCAGGACGAGGATCTGCTCAAGCGCACGGTGGCCGGATCGCTGGTCATCGGACTGGTGGCGTCGCTGACCATCACCACGGCGGGCTTTTTCGGCCTGCGGCCCCTGCTGGAGCTGCTGGACACCCCCGCCGAAATTCTGGAAGATGCCTACCGCTACATCATCATCATTGATCTGGGCGTCATTGTCATGTTCGCTTACAACCTGTGCGCGGGCCTGCTGCGGGCCATCGGCAACAGTGTGATGCCGCTGGTGTTCCTGCTGCTCAGCTCGGCGCTGAACGTGGTGCTGGACCTGTGGTTCATTGCCGGGATGGGCATGGGCGTGGCCGGTGCCGCTGTGGCTACCGTGATCGCACAGGGCGTGTCAGTGGTGCTGTGCATCCTCTATGTCATGGCGCGGGTGCACATCCTCATCCCGGCCCGCAAGCACTTGGAGGTGGGTCGCAAGCTGTACTGGGACCTGTTCAGCCAGAGCATCTCCATGGGTCTGATGAGCAGCATCGTGTCCGCCGGTTCGGTGATCTTACAATATGGCATCAACGGGCTGGGCACCCTGACCATTGCCGGCCACACGGCGGCGCGCAAGCTGTTCGCCTTCACGGATATGCCGCTCATCGCCATGGCCAACGCAGCCTCCACCTTTGTTTCCCAGAACTACGGCGCAGGCCGGCCGGAGCGCATCCGCAAAGGCATGCGGGAAATTTATCTGTACTCGCTGGTGGTCATGGTGCTGTCGGTGCTGCTGATGCAGGTGAGCGCCGAGTGGCTGGTGCGGATGGTCTCCGGCTCGTCGGAGGCCATCGTGCTGGAAAACGGTGCGCGGTATCTGCGCTGGACTTCCCCCTTCTACGCAGTGCTGGGCGTGCTGCTTTCCACCCGCTACGCGCTGCAGAGCCTGGGCGAAAAGGTGCTGCCGCTGTTCTCCAGCGTCATCGAGTTCCTGGGCAAGATCGTGTTCGTGCTGGTGCTCATCCCCCGCTTTGCTTACAATGCGGTGATCCTGTGCGAGCCGGTGGTGTGGTGCTTTATGGCGGCGTATCTCGTCACCGTGTACCGGCATAACCCGGCGGTGTTCCCGAAAAAGAAACAGGTGTGAACTCCCTCAGTCGCCTGCGGCGACAGCTCCCTCACGGAGGGAGCCTTTTGACGCGACGGTAACGCAGAAAAGGCCCCATCTCCGAGGGGGCTGGCATCGCGCAGCGATGACTGGGGGAGTTTCAGAAAACGACAAACGGGCTGCTGCATGGTTTATGCAGCAGCCCGTTGCGTTATTCCAATGTCCTTACAGCGCCGAATAGCCGAAGCTGTTGACCAATGCATCGATGCGCTGGCCGGCCTTGCACATGGGGCAGTCGCGGCTGTCAAAGCTGGCGTAGTCCGGCAGGCTGGCGGGGTCGAAGATGGAGGTGACCGGGTAGC
>CABQHF010000123.1 GCA_902463905.1 uncultured Faecalibacterium sp.
TTTCTGCGAGGGTTGGCCGGGCTTGCTTTGCTATTCTCTCCGTCGCCCTCGCTGCTCCAAGACCAGCATTTGAAGGCTGTTTGTCAGGGGCAGCGAATCGTTGACGGATTTTTTCATTTTGGGGCTTGACTTTTAATAGTTAGTCTCCAAAACCAATCTGAAAAAAGGAGCAAAAACCTATGCGTGCAATCATTGAAACTGTGTTTGACATCTTTTACCTGGCTACCGTTCTCACGGTGGGCATCCGTATGATCCGTGGCAGCAAGAGCGACTCTCAGTTCAAGCTATTCGGCCTTATGGCTGTGGTGCTGGGTGCCGGCGATTCCTTCCACCTGGTACCTCGTGCACTGGCTCTGTGCACCACCGGCCTGGAGAACTACGCTGTTCCCCTGGGCCTGGGCAAGTGGATCACCTCCATCACCATGACCGTCTTTTATGTGCTGCTGTACTACGTCTGGCGTAAGCGTTACCAGGTGGAGGGCCAGAAGAACCTGACCATCGCTGTGTACACTCTGTCTGCTGTCCGTGTGCTGCTGTGCATGATGCCCCAGAACCAGTGGCTCACCAACAAGACCCCCCTCGCCTGGGGCATCTTGCGGAATGTGCCCTTTGCTCTGCTGGGTCTGCTGATCATCGTGCTGTTCTACCGCAGCGCAAAGGATCACGGCGATAAGGCTTTCCGTTGGATGTGGCTCACCATCGTGCTGAGCTTCGGTTTCTACATCCCTGTGGTGCTGTGGGCTGACGTGAACCCCCTGATCGGTATGCTGATGATCCCCAAGACCTGCGCTTATGTGTGGACCGTCCTCATTGGCTACAACGCCATGAAGGCTGAGGGCAGCGCAGAGGCCTGAAGTAACCCCAAAAAGTTAGACAATATTTCGAAAGAAAAAATATTCAAGCAGCCGAAAGGGCTTGTTGTCTGTGAAGAGCAGGCGGCAAGCCCTTCAGCTTTGCCTTGATCCTGCGGTTGTTGTAGTAATCGAGATATTCAACGAGTTCCTGCTTATGGTTCAATAGAATGTTGCGGTTGCGTAGTTCCGTTGTAATGCGGCGATAACCGTATCTGCCTTTGTTTTCATGGTACCCCAAGTTCTTCTTCCGGCTCCGCCATCATCTGGCTGATGCCGGGCTGGATATAGTTCAACGCTTCCGCCGCAAAAAACTCTACCGGGTCAGGAAACCGTGCTGCTGTTGCAAAGAAGAGGGGCGTCTGCACAAATCCGGAAAAACCTGGTAAAAAAAGGGTTGACACCGGCATAAGGCTGTGCTATACTGCGCACATTGAACCAAACAACCTATTTTTCCTGTTGGTTTATTCTAAAACAGAAAGGGGATTCTGCTATGCGTGCTCTGTTTCGTGTTCTGCTGCGGCAGAATTTTCGATGTGGTCGAATGTCTTGCTCCCGGACGTACTCTGCTGACCGGGTGCAGGGCTTTGCCGCTGCGCTCGTAACCATGCCGCGACAGGGGAAAGTGTAACCCTGCCTTGGTCCGTTTTGTCAGTTGGATGCGTCCGGGAGCTTGCTGAAAGCCCCGGACTTTTTTATTGCCTGCATTGCGGCAGGTGATCCAGTAAAGAGAGGGAAAGATCATGAGTGAAGAAGTAAAGACCTGCAATTTCAGCTGCGCCAACTGCGCGCTGGGCAACTGCGCAAACCATCTGAAAACCTACCCGAAGGAGTGCCTGACCACCACTGGCGACACCGAACTGGTGGGAAAGACCCTGCATCACTACCGGCACAGCCGCACCGACCGGAAGATCGCCCTGACGGCGGCCAGCATTGAAGGCGAATTTTACGGCCGTGCCACCCGCGTGGAAGAAACGCTGCTGTTCATCAAGCGGATGGGCTACAAAAAAGTGGGCGTGGCCACCTGTATCGGCCTGCTGAACGAGTGCAATGCCTTTGCCAAAGTGGCCAGGGCAAAGGGCATCGAGGTCTACGGTGTGGCCTGCAAGGTCGGCTCCCACGACAAGACCGAGATCGGAATCCCGGAGGAGGGCAAGCTGCAGCCCGGCAAGTTTGAAGCGTTCTGCAACCCGGTGCTGCAGGCAGAGATCCTGAACAAGGCCGGCACCGAACTGAACATCATCATGGGCCTGTGCGTAGGCCACGACACCCTGTTCATCAAGCATTCCAAGGCACCGATCACATACCTCATCGTCAAGGATCGCGTGCTCTGCCATAACCCCGCCGGTGCGCTGTACACCACCGGTTCCTACTACAAGCGGCTGCTCAAAGCGGACCTGCCCAAGAGCAAATACGAGCTGGACCCTGCATCCGCACCGAAAGATTACAAGCCTGAGGAGGATCAGTAAGATGAAAAACCGTATTTCCCGCCGCCAGTTCCTTTCCGTTCTGGGCACGGCCGCCGTTGCCGCTGCACTGACTGCCTGCGGCGGCTCCGCTGCTTCTTCCACGGCAGCCTCCTCTTCGGCAGCTTCCGCTTCCGCCTCCGCTGCATCCGGCGGCGTGGACCTCTCCGGCGTGACCCTGCGCATCGCGGCGGCTTCCGCCTCCAACGGCCACGGCCTGGTGCAGGCTGCCGGGCTGGATGACACCCCCTATAAGGTAGACTTCACCGTGCTGCAGGGCGGCAACCTGGTCATGGAAGCCCTGGCGGCAGGCCAGATCGACCTGGGCACCGGCAGCCAGATCCCGCCCCTCGCCGCAAGCCAGGCGGCCAACGGCGGCAACTTCAAGATCATCGGGGTGCGCCGGATGCACACCCTCGATCAGGAGCTCATCATCCCGGCGGGCTCCACGCTGACCTCGGTGGCTGACCTGAAGGGCAAGACCGTGGGCTACGTCAAAAATACGACCGCACATTATTTCCTGGAGAAAATGCTGGAGGAAGCGGGCCTTGAGTGGAGCAATATCAATGCCGTGGCCCTGACGACCTCGGACGGCCTGTCGGCCGTGCTGACCGGGGAGGTGGATGCGCTGGCCAGCTACGGCAACGCCATCCGCACGGCAAAGGCCAAGGGCTGCACCACACTGCGTTCTGCGGCCGATATCCTGAGCGGAGACTACTACTGGTATGCGACTCCGGATGCCATCGCGGACGAAGCGACCCATGCGGCGCTGGTCGACTGGCTGAGCCGCTACAACGAGGCCGCTGAGTGGGCAAGACAGAACCCGGAGGACTACGCATCTTTCTATGCAGACCTGACCGGTGAGGATAAAGACGATGTGCTGACCCGCTTCACCGAGGAAGAAGCCCAGACCCACCTCAGTGTGCGCCCCATTGATGATGTGACCATTGCCTCCGAGCAGGACATTGCGGATACCTTCTATAAGCTGGGTGTGTTCAGCGAGAAGATTGACGTGACCCCGCTGTTTGACCGTTCCTTTGATGCAGAGCTTGCCGCTCTGCCGCAGTACTGAGGAGGCGATTCCCATGAATCGTAAATTGCTTGACCGGGTACTGCCCTGGGTGGTGCCGACGGTGCTGCTGGTGGTGTGGACCCTTGCCACGCTGAACTCAACCAGCGCCAGCCTGATCCCTTCGCCCGTTGCGGTGTGGAAGGCGTTTATCCGCCTGCTGCGCAACGGCACCCTGCTGGAAAACATCTGCATCAGTGCGGTGCGCGCCTTTGCAGGCCTTGCACTGGGCGGCAGCATCGGCTTTGTGCTGGGGGTCATCAACGGCCTTTCACCCACCGCTGAAAAACTGCTGAATACCCCCGTGCAGATGGTGCGGAACGTGCCGTACCTTGCCATGATGCCCCTGATCCTGGTATGGCTGGGCATCGGCGAAGCCACTAAGATCGTGCTGGTGGCCATCGGCACCTTCTTTTCCATCTACCTGAACACCTTCCACGGCATCCGGTACATTGACGCCTCCCTGCTGGAAATGGCAAAAGCCTACGGCCTGCGCGGGTTCGCGTTGTTCCGGCATGTGATCTTTCCCGGTGCCTGCCCGTCCATTCTGGTGGGCCTGCGGCAGTCGCTGGGCCGCATGTGGGTCACCCTGATCGTGGCCGAGACGGTGGCGGCAAAATCCGGCATCGGCTACATGGTCACCAATGCGCGGGAATACATGCTGATGGATGTGATCGTTCTGGGCGTGATCCTGTACGGCATTCTGGGTGTGCTGTCCGACCAGCTTGCCTCCCTGCTGGAACGCAGGTTGCTGGTGTGGCGCAGAACAGGGAGGAACTGAGTATGGCAGAAACGACAACACCGCGCCTTGCTTTGCGCGGCATCACAAAGAATTTTGGCGACCACAAGGTCCTCAAAGGGGTGGATCTGACGGTGGCCCCCGGCGAGTTCATCGCCATCGTCGGGCGCTCCGGCTGCGGCAAAAGCACACTGCTGCGCATCATCTCCCAGCTGGATGAGCCTTCTTCCGGTACGGTGGAGATCGACGGCCAGCAGGTCAAAGCAGCCGATACCCCGGTAAAGTTCCTGTTCCAGGAGCCGCGTCTGCTGCCCTGGAAGCACATCTGGGAAAACGTGGCCCTCTTCGCTTCCGACCACAGCCGCGCGGCCGCACTGGAATCTCTGGAACTGGTAGGCCTGGCAGACCGGGCGGACGAATTCCCCGGCATCCTCTCCGGCGGCCAGAAGCAGCGCGTGGCGCTGGCCCGCGCCCTTGCATCCGACCCGAAGATCCTGCTGCTCGACGAGCCGTTGGGCGCATTGGATGCACTGACCCGTATGGAGATGCAGGCCCTGATCGAGCGGCTCTGGAAAGAGAAGAACATCACCGCACTGCTGGTGACCCACGATGTGGGCGAGGCCGTCTATCTGGCGGACCGGGTCATCCTCATCGAAGAAGGGGAGATCACCATGGACGAGCACATCGAGCTGGCACGCCCGCGGGAGCGGGATCAGTCCTTTGCCTATTACGAACAGAAAATCCTGGATCGGGTGGTGCACCATCAGGAAGAGCCGCAGCCCGATCAGTATACGATTTAAGGAGGAACACCCCATGAAGATCACGCAGGTCACGATATATCATGTCCATAAGCGCCCCACCACCGGGCAGCGCCCGATCCTGGTGCGGGTGGACACCGACGAAGGTATTTATGGTGTGGGCGAGGTCGGCCTCGCCTATGGCGTGGGCGGTGCAGCCGGTGCCGCCATGGTCAGGGAGCTTGCCGCCCGTATCATTGGCAAGGATCCCTTCCGCACGGAGCGCATCTGGGAGGACTTTTTCAAGCACACCTTCTGGGGACAGGGCGGCGGCACGGTGGTGTTCTCCGGCATCAGCGCCCTTGATATCGCCTTGTGGGATATCAAGGCAAAGGCGCTGGGCGTCCCGCTGTACCAGCTTCTGGGCGGAAAGACCAACGAGAAAGTCCGCGCCTACGCCAGCCAGACCCAGTTCGGCTGGAACCATCCGGGCCGTCTGGTGCTGACCTCCACCGAGCAGTATGCCGCCGAAGCCCGCCGCGCCATCGAGGACGGCTACGATGCCATCAAGGTGGATGTGCTGGCCCACAACGCCGAGGGCCAGCCCACCAAAGAGGCCCTGACAGGGCGTCTCTCTCAAAAGACCCTGCGGCTGGGCATCGAGCGGGTGGCCGCCATCCGGGAAGCAGTCGGCCCGGATGTGGACATCATCATTGAGAACCACGCCAACACCGACACCGGCGCGGCCATCCAGTTCGCACAGGCGCTGGAGCCGTACAACATCTATTTCTATGAGGAGGTCAACACTCCACTCAACCCGGAGCTGACCCTTGCCGTAAAGCAAAAGACCGCCATCCCGTTGGCGGCCGGTGAGCGCATCTACAGCCGCTGGGGTTACCGCCCCTTCATTGAGAGCCGGGCACTGGACGTCATTCAGCCCGACATCGGCAGCTGCGGCGGCCTGACCGAGTTTTTGAAGATCGCCGCCGCTGCCCATGTGTACGACATCACGGTGCAGGCACACACGGCGGGCACCGGCATCGCAGAAATGGCTGCCGTCCATGCGGAAACGGCCATCCCCAACTTCATCATCCATGAGCATCATCAAAAGACCCTGCTGGACGAGTACACCCAGCTGGTCACTCCGGTGGTCCAGCCGGTGAACGGCTGCTTCACGGCACCGGAGACCCCCGGCATCGGTGTGGATTTCACCGATTATGTGCCGGAGCACTCGGACATCGCCGTCGTGCGCTGATGCGTTCAAAGCCCCTGCGGACTTTTTCGGAAGTCTGCAGGGGCTTTTGTCTTCTATGTTTCAGGGAGCATAAAAGGTCTGGTTTTATCCCATAAGGACGGTCACATCCACCGTTGCACCGGCGGGCGCAAGGGGAAGGACGTTCCCTTCAATGGGGTTGCCGTTGACCAGAACGCGGGTCACACCCTTCTGCACAGCGTGGGGATTCTCGACCCTGATCTGATACACGGCACCGCGGAAGCGGCGGGTCACGGTGAATCCGGACAGGGTGTGCGGGATGCAGGGGTCGATCTTCAAGCCGTCCAGGGTGGGCTGGATGCCGAGGATGTACTGGCTCACATTGAAGAAGGTCCAGGCGGCGGTGCCGGTCAGCCAGCTGTTTTTGGCCTCGCCAAAGGTAGGTGCGTCGATACCGGCCACCATCTGGCTGTAGACATACGGCTCGGTGCGGTGGATCTCGGAGATATCCTCGATGTAGGCGGGGCAGGTCTTTTTGTAGACCTCAAAGGCCCGGTCGCCGTGGCCCAGAACGGTCTCGGCGCAGCTGATCCACGGGTTGTTGTGGCAGAAGATACCGGCGTTCTCCTTG
>CABQHF010000124.1 GCA_902463905.1 uncultured Faecalibacterium sp.
ACCCCTGAATGAACAGCACCCCATTTGTCCGACAGGATTCGGTCTGACAAATGGGGCGTTTTTATATGTCGGAAAAAACGAAAGACGTATAGCGGAGAATGAGAGCGATTTTTATAGTGCAAGATGCTTTGCACGATAGTCCCGTGGGCTGATGCCATATACATTTTTGAACGCACGGGAAAAGTGAAGCTGATTGGGATAGCTGACCATGGTGCTGATGGTGCTGATGGGCAGGCGGCTTTCGGTCAGCAGCTGTGCCGCCCGTGCCATGCGGTAGTGCAGCAGGAACCCCTGCGGGCTTTCGCCCATGGTATCCCGGAACACCTTGCTGAAATAGCTGCGGTTCAGTCCGCAGAAGGAGGAGATGTCCTCGATGGAAATATCTTCGCTGTAATGCTGCTCGATGAAGGACAGAGCCTCCTTCATATAGAAGTCCCGCAGGCGGCGGGGACTTTGTGCCTGATGGGAGGCCGAGGACTGTACAAGCTGATCCAGAAACAGAAAGCCGTAGCCGATCTGACGCAGGGGGCTGTCCTGACTGTGATTTACAAGGAAGAGCATCTGCTCTTGCAACAGCTGCCCGGCTTTGGCGCTTGCAGGCGAGTACACAGGGTTCTGTCCGCTGATGCCTGCAAGGTTCAGGGCTTCGTGGGCACGCAGACCGTCAAACTCGATCCATGTGTATTCCCACGGCTCCTGTTCATCGGCACGGTAGGTGGTGACCTCACCAGGAACAATCAGAAAACCATGCCCGCCCTCGATGGCGTATTCCTGTCCGTTTGCAAGCAGCAACCCTTTGCCGGAGATGACATAGTGGAACAGATAGTGGTTGCGGGCATAGGGACCATAGGAGTGCAGAGGCTCTGTCTGCTCCCAGCCATATTGGTATAAGTTGAGATCGACGAATCGCTCATCCTGAAACACATGGAACCTGCATTTTGTTTCCGTTGATACGTTTCTTTTTGTACATTCTTGCATACAAGCTGCCTCCTGTCCGCTTTTTCTTATTATATACCAAAATGCGTTATGACTTCAACATAATTCGTAGTATTCCTTCAAATTGAGATATAACAAGTCGCATTTTTGCATTTACGAAACCACTGGCAGATAGTATAATAATGGCACAACAAGAGAAAAGAAACTGTGCAATGTGATGATGCACAAAATTTTCTCGCTGCTTTTGTAAGAGCTGACAAAAGCAGGAAAAATCGACCCGGCCGGTGCAACACCATACGAAGATCACCCTACGGAATAAGGACTTTGGAGGAGAAAAAAATGAAGATCTCTCGCAGACAATTCGTAAAGGCAATGGCAGCAATGGGCGCCGCATCCGTGCTGGCAGCCTGCGGCGGCAACAGCGGCAGCGGTTCCTCCGGCGGCAAGAAGGCACTGACCTTCCAGATCTGGGACGTTGCACAGAAGGAAGGCATGGAGGCTATGTGTGCCGCCTACACCCAGCAGCACCCGGAGGTCAGCATTGAGGTGCAGGTCACCAGCTGGAACGAATACTGGACAAAGCTGGAGGCCGCAGCCACCAGCAACCAGATGCCGGATATTTTCTGGATGCACACCAACGAGCTGCTGAAGTATGCCGACAACGGGATGCTGGCAGATTGCTCCGACATTGTGGAGAAGGACAAGTTCTCGGAGGTCTCGCTGTCCAACGCCATGGGCTCCAACGGTACCCTGTATGCAGTCCCCAAGGACAAGGACACGGTTGGTCTGGTGTATAACAAGGAGATGTTCGATGCTGCCGGTGTTGCTTACCCGGACGAGAACTGGACTTGGGACGATCTGGTCAGCGCATCCGAGAAGATCTACGCTGCCACCGGCAAGTACGGCTATATGGCATACGCCGACGACCAGCTTGGCTACTGGAACTTTGTGTATCAGGCTGGCGGCTACATCCTGAACGAGGACAAGACCAAGGCGGGCTTTACCCAGCCTGCCACCGAAAAGGCAATGAAGTTCTACATCGGTCTCCAGCAGAACGACTGGTGCCCGGACCAGACCTACTTTGCCGAGACCGCTCCCGGCACTGCATTCTTCTCCGAGAAGGGTGCAATGTTCCTGGAAGGCGACTGGAACATCCTTGCCGAGCTGCAGAACTACCCCGAAATGGTGGGCAAGTGGGATGTGGCGGTTCTGCCCAAGTGCCCCGACCCGGAAAGCGGAGACGGCCGTGCGACCATCTCCAACGGTCTGTGCTACGCGACGGCTGCCAACAACAAGAATCTGGATACCGTGAAGGATATCCTGAAGTTCTTCGGCAGCGAGGAGGGTCAGCGCATTCAGGGCGAAAGCGGCGCGGCCATCCCTGCCTATCAGGGTCTGGAGGATACCTGGGCAGGCTGCTTTGCAGAGTATCCCATCAATATCCAGTGCTTCATTGAGATGTTTGAGTACAGCATCCAGAGCGTCAACAACGCCTCTCGCCCGGAGTGGAAGAGCAAGGTCAATGATGAGCTGCTGAAGATCTACGCAGGTACCGAGGATATTGAAACCGGCCTGCAGAAGATGCAGGACATCGTGGATCAGGCCAGTGCGGGCTGAAAATGCAGCTTGGGAGGAACCAAATGAAAAGCACATCAAAGCTGGGCCGGGATGGGCGTTTCTGGGGGCTGGTCATGATAGCTCCCACCATCATCGGTCTGATGATCCTGAATATTATCCCGTTCTTCCAGACCATCTACATGAGCTTTTCCAAGACGAAAGCCTTTGGAGCCTATCAGTTCTGCGGTCTGGAAAACTACCTTGAAATGTTCCGCAATGCGGAATTCTGGAAGGCAAACTGGAACTCCATCTACTTCTGCATCCTCACTGTGCCGGTGGGCGTTTTTCTGGCGCTGATCGTGGCAGTGCTGCTGAACGCAAAGATCAAGGGCAAGACCGCCTTCCGCGCCATCTTCTTCCTGCCCATGGTGGTGGCTCCTGCTGCGGTGGCAATGGTCTGGAAGTGGATCTTCAATGCGGAGTACGGCATTCTGAATCAGGTCCTTGGCGCGAACATCCGCTGGCTGACCAACCCCAAGATCGTTCTGGTCACCTGTGCCATCGTTTCCATCTGGAGCTCCATCGGCTACGACGCCGTGCTGCTGCTGTCCGGCATCCAGAACATTTCCCAGTCCCTGTACGAAGCCGCCGAGCTGGACGGTGCATCCAAGATCCGCCAGTTCTTCAGCATTACGCTGCCCATGGTGTCGCCCACCCTGTTTGTGGTGCTCATCATGCGCCTGATGGCTTCCCTGAAGGTCTACGATCTGATCTACATGATGGTGGATCAGACGAACCCTGCACTGACCAGCGCACAAAGCCTGATGTATCTGTTCTACCGCGAGAGCTTTATTGCCGGCAATAAGGGCTACGCATCGGCCATTGTGGTGTGGACCGTGCTGCTGATCGGTCTGGTCACGCTGGTGCAGTTCATCGGTCAGAAGAAGTGGGTCAATTACGAGGTGTAAACTATGAATGCCAGTCTGAAAACCAGAAAGAATGTCGTAACGTTCTTTACCTATCTGGTCTTGATCCTCGGCAGCATCAGCATGATCTTTCCCTTTGTATGGATGGTGCTCACCAGCTTCAAGACGCAGGCCGAGTCTATGGCGATCCCGCCGCAGATCCTGCCCTCCCATTGGAATCTGGACAGCTTTGTCAAGGCATTGCAGAGCCTGCCCTTTACCAACCTCTACCTCAATACGGGTCTGCTGATCCTGTTCCGCGTGATCTTTGCGGTGGTGTTCAGCTCCATGGCGGGCTATGCCTTTGCCAAGCTGGAATTCCCCTGCAAAAAGCTGCTGTTCAGTCTGGTGCTGATCCAGATGATGCTGCCGAGCCAGATCTTCATTATTCCGCAGTACCAGATGCTGGCAAAGATGGGAGCCACCAACTCCATCTTCGCGCTGGTGTTCCCCGGCCTGGTCAGCGCCTTCGGCACCTTCTTTTTGCGGCAGGCGTATCTGGGCATCCCCAACGAGATCGCAGAGGCGGCGTATCTGGACGGCTGCAACAAGTGGCAGACCTTCGTTAAGGTCATGCTGCCGCTGACCGGCCCCAGCATGGCGGCACTGGCCATCTTTACGGCGGTGTTCGCTTATGCCGACCTGATGTGGCCGCTGATCTGCAACACCGATCTGAACATGATGACCCTGTCTGCCGGCCTTTCCACCCTGAACGGTCAGTACACCACCAACTTCCCGGTGCTGATGGCAGGCAGCCTGCTGGCCATGATCCCCATGGTGATCCTGTACCTGATCTTCCAGAAGCAGTTCATTCAGGGCATTGCCATGACCGGCGGTAAATAAGCAATTCACATTTCTCCTTCATCATAGCCGACAGGCGGGTAGCCGTTCCGACACGACCGCCTGTCTGTCGGCATTTTTATTAAAAATAATCTCGTTGAGGTGTTGAACCAATGAGCATTCGATTTGATTCTGACTCCCGCATTTTTGTATTGGAGACCGCCCATACCAGCTACCACATGAAGGTGGATGCGCTGGGGCACCTGCTGCATCTGTACTACGGCAAAACCATCGGCACCGGGGACCTGATGCAGCTGTATCCCCGCACAGACCGGGGATTTTCGCCGGATTACTACGCTTACCGCACCCACCGGGGCGTTTCCCCGGATCTGCTCCCGCAGGAGTATACCGGCTGCAACGTGGGCGATTTCCGTCTGTCCTGCCTGACGGTGGCCGACAGCCGTGGCGCCTTTGGCGCGGACTTTACCTATGTGAGCCACACGGTGGAGGCGGGCAAATATCAGCTGACCGGTCTGCCCTGTGCCCACGCAGAGGAAAACGATGCCGAGACCCTGATCGTCCGAATGCAGGACGAGGCCACCGGTCTGACGCTGGAGCTGCTGTACGGCGTGTTTGCACAGCAGGATGTCATCACCCGTGCGGCGCGGCTGACAAACCACGGAGATACCCCGCTGCGGCTGGACAAGGCGGCATCTGCCTGTCTGGATCTGCCCTTTGGCAGATGGGATCTGCTGCATTTCCACGGCAGACACGCTATGGAACGGCAGCTGGAGCGGGAAGCTGTGGGCACCAATATCCAGACCATTTCTTCGGTGCGGGGCAGCTCCAGCCACCACAATAATCCCTTCCTGATCCTCTGCCAGCAGGATGCAACGGAGACCAGCGGTGCCTGCTACGGGGTGATGATGGTCTATTCCGGCAGCTACCAGATGGAGGTGGAGCGCTCTCAGACCGGGCTTGTCCGGGTAGTGAGCGGCATTCAGGAGGAGCGCTTTGCATGGAACCTGAAGCCGGGCGAGACCTTTGACACCCCGGAGGTGATCCTCTCCTTTGCGGCAGAGGGTCTGACCCCGCTTTCCCAGCAGTACCACCGCTTTTTGCGGCGCAACATCTGCCGCGGCCCGTGGAAGGACAAACGCCGCCCGGTGCTGATCAACAACTGGGAGGCCACCTATTTTGATTTCAACACCGAAAAGATCGTAAAGATCGCTGAAAAAGCGGCCTCTCTCGGCGTGGAGATGATGGTGCTGGACGATGGCTGGTTCGGCACCCGGAACGATGACAATCAGGGTCTGGGCGACTGGACCGTGAACTGCGAAAAGCTGCCCGGCGGACTGGACCCGCTGATCGGGCAGATCAATGCGCTGGGCATGAAATTCGGCCTGTGGATCGAGCCGGAAATGGTCAACGAGAACTCCCAGCTGTACCGCACCCATCCGGACTGGGCGCTGACCCTGCCCGGACGCAAGCCCGCCATGGGGCGCAACCAGCTGGTGCTGGATCTCTCCCGCCCGGAGGTGGTGGACTATCTGGCAGAAGCCATCGGCAAGCTGCTGCGGGAGCATCACATCGAGTATATCAAGTGGGATATGAACCGCAGCATGAGCGATGTGTACAGCCGTGCTTTCCCTGCCGAGCAGCAGGGCGAGATCATGCACCGCTATATGCTGGGCGTTTATGCGCTGGCAGAGCGGCTGACGCAGGGCTTCCCGGAGGTGCTGTTCGAGGGCTGTGCAGGCGGCGGCGGACGCTTTGATGCCGGAATGCTGTGCTACTATCCCCAGATCTGGTGCAGTGATGATACCGATGCCATTGAACGGTTGACGATCCAGCACGGCACCTCCTTTGGCTACCCGGTCTGCACCATGGGTGCTCATGTTTCTGCCTGCCCCAACCACCAGACCGGCCGCACGACCCCCATCGACACCCGCGCTGTGGTGGCGATGAGCGGCACCTTTGGCTACGAGCTGGATCTGGGCAAATTGAAGCGCGCCGAGTGCACCGCAGTGAAAAACCAGATCAAGCGGTTCAAGCGGCTGAACGACCTGATCCGTACCGGCGATTATTACCGGCTGACCGACCCGGCAGAAAACGCATATTTCACGGCATGGCAGTTTGCCGCAGAGGACGGCAGCGAGGCACTGCTGAATCTGGTGGTGACCCATCCGCAGGCGAATCCCTTGCCCATCCACCTGTGCTTCCGTGGGCTGGAAGAAGATGCTGTGTATGAGCTGGACGGCATCGACTATTTCGGCTCTCAGTATGACCACGATGGCGGCAATGCCAGAGAGGACGGCATTCACAAGGGAATGCGGTTCAGCGGCAGCACCCTGCTGTATGCGGGGCTTGTCCTGCCGCAGCTGTTTGGCGATTACCCCAGCGTGCAGCTTCATCTTAC
>CABQHF010000125.1 GCA_902463905.1 uncultured Faecalibacterium sp.
GCCTTCAGGTCGTTGTTCTCGAACAGGGGATCCAGCTTGTTGGTGGTGAAGGCCATGACCTTGGCGTTTGCATCAGCAACCAGATCCTTGACAGCGCCGGCAGCCTGAGCGTAACCCAGACCAGCCTTGGAAGCGGGGATGCCGCACTCGGAACCCATGATGGAAGCGCCCTTCTCATCGTTCAGCAGGAACTGGATCAGGGTAGCAGCCTCGGCAACGCACTGGCTGGTCTTGGTGATGGCCAGGCCCATGGAGACCTTGGAGAAGCCGCCGTTGTAATCGCCGAACTTGATCTCCTCGCCGACGGTGAAGCCGTCCTTGTTGTCGTCATCCAGAGCGGAAGAGTACTTGGTAGCAGCAGAATCCCACTCGAAGATGCCTGCGATCTTACCGGTGATCCACTCGTTGGACTGGTGGGTAGCGGTATCGGAGTTTGCAGAGTAGTAGGTCTTCAGGTTCATCATGACGTGGCCGTCCACCAGGCTCTTGATGAAGTCGATGCCCTCAGCGATCTCGTCCTCGGTGTAGTTCAGGGTAGAGGTGACGGGGTCAGCCCAGTCCTTGCCGTACTTGGACTCGAGGTAGAACACCATCAGGATCATACGGTCGTAAGCGCCCAGGTGCAGGGGATAGTAATCATTGCCCAGCTTCTCCTGGAAGGCCTTACCAGCTGCCATCAGGTCATCCAGAGTCTTGGGAACTTCGGTAATGCCAGCCTTGTTGAAGGTGGTCATGTTCCAGAAGAAGATACGGCCGGTCATAGAAACAGGCACGCACTGCTGGGAGTTTGCAACGTAGCAGGCATCCATGGCAGCCTCGTCCCACTGGGTCAGATCCAGGAAGTTGGAAACGGTGTTCAGATCCACGAACTTGCTGCCGTCAGCAGAGTAGTTGTACAGCCAGTTCCAGTTCACCTGGCACACATCCTGTGCGTTGCCTGCGATGAAGGCAGCTGCCATCTTCTCTTCCCAGCCGGACCATGCGGCAAAGGTGGGCTCGATGGTGATGTTGGTGTGCTCTGCCTGGAACTCCTTGATGGCGTTCTGGTAAGCCTCGTGACGGCTGTCACCGCCCCACCAGCTGATGGTCAGGTTGACGGGGCCATCGGACAGAGCCAAACTCTCATCTGCGGAAGCAGCGGGAGCGGATGCCACGGACGAAGAGGCTGCGGTGCTGGAAGAATTGCCGCCGCAGGCAGCCAGCAGACCGGCTGCACCCACAGCGCCAGTGACCTTCATGAAATCACGACGGGAAATTGCCTTGCTCATTTTTGTTCTCCTCCTAAGATGATCAAAAACATCGTCTTTCACGGGGGTTCTGCACAAACCCCGTTGTATACAATTATGATAACAAAAGGCGAGCAAAAAAGAAAGACGCAAATTGTGGTTGTAGCGAAGGAAAACGTACAAATATTGCTCTATTTCTGGCGTCGGTTTTGACGCCATTGCTGAAATGAATAAACTTCTGGCGAAAAACTGTGCAACATGTATACTTCAACGTTTTGCATAGAAAAAGGGTGGGCGGGGTGCCCGGAACCGCAAAAATGGCAAGAAGTCCGGGAACATTTGCACGCTGCGCCCGGCCGGAGACGCAAAATACGAAAAAGACGGCGTACCATGAACGATCGTCGGACGAGAAAATGATTAATATATCAATTGCGCAAAAAAAGTACGTCCGGACTCTTGAGTGATATATTAGTATTTCACAGGAACGCTGCCCGGCCGGAGAGAAATGAGGGCGGCGAACGGGTGACATCGGATGTCTGATAAGAAGAAAAGCCGCCGCACAGAAAACTGCGCAGCGGCTGCGGATGCGGAAAGGTCATTTGCGGTTTGCGTAGAATTCCCGCCGGGCGCGGAAATAGCATTGCGGGCACATGCTGACATACTGGACATCGTTTTCCAGATCGATGGCTACCTGCTCGCCCTCGAAGACGAACTGGCCGTTCACCTTGCGGCAGTTGCAGATGGCTTTACGGCCGCAGGTGCAGATGGTCTTCATCTCTTCAATGGTGTGGGCAAGCTCCAGCAGGCGGGTGGAGCCGGGGAAGCCGTGCAGCGAAAAATCGGCCCGCAGGCCGTAGCAGATCACCGGGATGTTCAGATCCACCGTGACCATGAACAGCTGCTCGGCCTGCTCAGCGGTGAAGAACTGGCTCTCGTCGCACAGCACACAGGCCGGTTTCGTGGTCTGGCTGGCTTCACGCACCACCTCGAACACGTCCATGTCCGGGCTGATCAAACGGTCGGCCTTGCGGCGCACGCCCAGGCGGCTGACCAGCTCGCCGCCGCCCTTGGTATCCACCTGGGGCTTGAGGATCAGCACCTGCATACCCTGCTCTTCGTAGTTGTGGGCCACCTGCATCAGAGCGGTGCTCTTGCCGCTGTTCATGGCCCCGTAACGGAAATATAATTTTGCCATGCCGTTACTCCTGGTTGCGCAGGCGGTAGCCCAGGCTCATCAGGCTGTCGCCCAGATGCACGTTCTCCACCACCACATCGGGGTAGGGCACGGAGAGGTCGTAGTGGGAGAAGTTCCAGAAGCCCTCAATGCCCAGATCCACCAGGCGGCCGCTGACCTGCTCGGCACCGTCACGGGGTACACAGAGCACGGCCACCTTGGGGTGATGCTCTGCGCAGAAGGCCTCCAGTTCGTCTATGTGGCGGATCTGGATGCCGTTGATCTCCTTGCCCACTTCGCTCTGGGCCACATCAAAGGCGGCGATCAGCTTGTAGCCGTTGGTATCGGTGGTGATGAAGCGGCTCACGGCCTTGCCCAGACGGCCGCAGCCGATGAGGATGGTGGGCAAACGGTCGCCATTGCCGAACAGCAGCTTTTCCAGGATGGAGAGCAGATTCTCCACCGAGTAGCCGATGCCCTGCCGACCGTTCACGTCACCGATGCAGTTGAAGTCCTGCCGCACCTGGGAGGCCGTAGTGCCCATCTGGGCGGCCAACTCGCGGGAGGAGATGCTGGTGATGCCGTCGGCCTGCAATGAACGCAGATAGCGGTAATATTTCGGGAGACGCTTGATCACGGGAAGCGATGCCTTTGTGGGAGTGTTCATGAGAAAGAATTCTCCTTTCAAGAAAAAATCGCCGCGTTTCTGCCCTGTACAAAAGAACACCGGCGTGCGCGGCGTGATGTGTACAACATCGCGTATTGTCAAATCCATATCATTATAAAGTATACAGCACGCGGGCCGAAAGTCAAATCCCAGATGTGAAAAAACTAAAAAATTACCAAAAATTAAGCGGCGATTCTGCGCTGTGCCATACCGGGAGGGTATAGCAGCCCCTTTCGCGGGGCATGATGAGGCAGGAAAGAACACAAAGGAGAATGCAGTATGCCGGAAAAACGTGCGGATGCCGTGGAACAGCAGCGGCTGGAAAAAGAACTCATTGAGGACAGCGGCACGGTCACCCTGACACGGGGCACTCATGCCATCCACTGCCTGACCGTCATCGGCCAGATTGAGGGCCACTCGGAAGCGCCGCAGGGGCAAAAGACCACCAAGTACGAGCATGTGATCCCCCAGCTGGTGGCGGTGCAGGAAGATCCGCAGATCGAGGGCCTGCTGGTGCTGCTGAACACCGTGGGCGGGGACGTGGAGGCCGGCCTTGCGCTGGCGGAGCTGATTGCCAGTGTGTCCAAGCCCAGTGCCACGCTGGTGCTGGGCGGCGGGCACTCCATCGGCATCCCGCTGGCGGTGAGCGCGCGGCGCAGCTTTATCGTGCCAACCGCCACCATGACGGTGCACCCGGTGCGGCACTCCGGGGTGATCCTGGGGGTGCCCCAGACTATGCACTGGTTCGACCAGATGCAGCAGCGCATCACCGGCTTTGTGGCTGCTCACAGCGGCATGACCGAAAAGCGCTATACCGAACTGATGCTCCACACGGGGGAGCTTGTCATGGACATGGGCACCGTGCTGGACGGCCGCCGCGCCGTGCGGGAAAAGCTCATCGACGAGCTGGGCGGCCTCTCGGAAGCGCTGGACTGGTTGTATCAGGAGATCGAGAAAGCCTGACCCCGCCGGACAGGGCGCAGCGAAAACGGGAAAAGCTACAACAATAGGTTTGCCATTTGCTCCGGTGCGTGGTACAATAATAAAATCAAGAATTGTGTCTATGCGGAATGCGGGGATGGGAGAAGAATGGCAACGAAAAAACGAAAAACAACGGCACGGCGCACCACATCGCGCAAAAAGCGCGCGGAACAGCGCCTGCCGACAGGGCTTGGCACCCTGTTTGCGGGGCTTCTGCTGGTGGGTCTTGCCTTTGTGGAAGGCGACTCGGTGTGGAAAACACTGCATCAGGTGCTGTTCGGCCTGTTTGGTTGCGGCAGCTTTGTGGTGGGTGCAGCGCTGTGCTGCCTGGCGGTGCTATACACCCGCGGCGAAGATCTGTTGCCCCACATCTGCAAACTGGCGCTGGGGCTTGTGTTTGCCAGCGGCACGGTGATCGTGTTTTCGGATATCCAGCCCCAGGGTCTGTCGGCCTTCCAGATGGTGGCGGCCTGCTACCGGAACGGCTATCAGGCGTGGCTGTCCGGCGGTGCGCTGGGCGCTTTGCTGGGCGGCAACCTGCTGCTGCTCTGCGGCCGGCCGGCGGCAAACTTCATCATGCTGGTGCTGGCGTTCTGCGTCAGCCTGTACATTTTTGACCTGACCCCTGCCGAGGTCTGGCAGTGGCTGTGTGAAGTCTTTGACGGCGTGCACGCAAAGGGCGTGGCCGTGTATGAGGAAAATGCAGCCCGCCGGGCCGAGCGCCGTGCTCAGCGGCAGGCCGAGCAGGAAGCCGAGGACGAATACGACGAGACCGAGGATCTGGAGGGATACGAAGAAGAGGCCGAGGAAGAGCAGCCGTTCCGTCTGGGTCTGCCGGACTGGATGTCCGGTGTGCTGCATTGGGGCCATAAGGTGACCCAGGAGATGGAGCAGGCCCCGGACGGCTCCGCAGAGGAGCAGCCTGCCCTGCCGGTACAGCCGGAGCAGCAGCCGGAACCACAGGCGGCTCCCGCCGTGACGCCGGTGCGGGTGCGGGCATCCCGCCCGCGTGCGCCTTTTGATGTGGATCTTGGCCCGGACAGCACCGAGGTGAAGGAGGGCGGCAGCGAACCCATCGAACCCTTTATTCCGGGGCCGGGCGGCACCTTTGGCATGGATCCGCTGCGTGCAGCGCCCAAGCCTATCATCCAGCCCATCGTGCCGGACGCCGTGGAAACGGCGGCCGAGGATTTCTTTGCAAAACAGGAGGAAGCCCCGGCGGCAGAGCCTGCACCCCAGCCGGTGCCGGGCGACCCCTTTGAAACACCCATCGCGCGGCCGGCCGCGGAAGAAGAGCCGGTGACTGCGGCAGCGCCTATCCAGCCGGTGGTGCCCACTCTGCTGCCGGAACAGCCTGTCTGCGTGAGCGCCGAGAATGCCGTGGCCCAGCGCAGCGCCCCGGATGCGGACGGCTGGATCAGCATCACCGCCGAGCCGGTGGAGGAAAAGGACATCAACTCGCTGGTGGCGGCAGCTATGGAAAAACCGGCAGCCTCCGAACAGGCAGCCGCTGCGGCTCCCGCCGAGGAAGCCGAGCCGGTGGATACTTATCAGTATCAGTACCCGCCCATTGAGCTGTTTGAAAAGAGCAAGGAAGAAAACGACCCCAACGCTGAAGAGGAGCTGAAGGCCAATGCCCAGAAGCTGGTGGACACGCTGGAGAGCTTCGGCGTGCGCACCAGGGTGCTGGATATCTCCCGCGGGCCATCGGTCACCCGGTATGAGGTGCAGCCCATGGCGGGCGTCAAGATCAGCCGCATCACCTCGCTGGCCGATGACATCGCCCTGAACCTGGCCGTGGCGGATGTGCGTATGGAAGCACCCATCCCCGGCAAGCCTGCCGTGGGCATCGAGGTGCCCAACCACAAGCGCAGTGCCGTGTCCATCCGCAGCGTGTTCGAGAGCCAGAGTTTCCTGCGCATGACCTCGCCCCTGGGCATTGCTCTGGGCAAGGATATCGCCGGTGTGGCGCAGGTAGCAGACCTGTGCAAGATGCCCCATCTGCTCATCGCCGGCAGCACCGGCAGCGGTAAATCTGTGTGCGTGAACAGCATCATCATGAGCCTGGTGTTCCGCTCCAGCCCGGAGGACGTCAAACTGCTGCTCATCGACCCCAAGGTCGTGGAGCTGGCCGAATACAACGGCATCCCGCACCTGCTCATGCCGGTGGTCACCGAGCCCCGCAAGGCAGCCGGTGCCCTGGGCAGTGCCGTGCAGGAGATGGAGCGCCGCTACCGGATGTTCGCGGAGAACAATGTCCGCGATATCAAGTCCTTCAACAAGCTGGCCGCCGAGCGGCCGGATCTGGAAAAGATGCCCTACATCGCCATCGTCATCGACGAGCTGGCCGACCTGATGATGGTGGTGGGCAAGGACGTGGAGGATTCCATCTGCCGCATCGCTCAGAAGGCCCGTGCCGCCGGTATGCACCTGATCGTGGCCACCCAGCGCCCCAGCGTGGACGTCATCACCGGCCTGATCAAGGCCAACATCCCCAGCCGCATCGCCTTTGC
>CABQHF010000126.1 GCA_902463905.1 uncultured Faecalibacterium sp.
TGGAGCGTCTGGCGCGGGAGAGTGGCCGCTACGCCCGGGAGGAAAAACTGCTGGACGAGCTGGCCCAGGTGCTGGGCCTGCCCAAACCGCCCCGCGCCATTGAAAGCTACGATATTTCCAACTGGGGCGATGGCACCAGCGTCTGCGGCATGGTCACCTTCAAGGACGGCAAGCCTTTCAAAGCGGGCTACCGCAAGTTCAAGATGAAGACCGTAGCGGGCACCGACGACTACGCCTCGCTGGCAGAAACAGTGGCACGCCGGGCGGCAGAGTACGAAAAATACGCCGCACAGGCGCAAAACGGTCAGCCCGGCGGCAACTGGTTCGGGCAGAAGCCGGATCTTTTGCTGATGGACGGCGGCAGGGGACAGGTGAGCGCCGCAAAGGAGGCGCTTGCCGGTACGGCACTGGCAGATGTGCCGCTGTACGGCATGGTAAAGGATGACCACCACCGCACCCGCGCCATCGTGGACAGCGACGGGCGGGAAATCGCCATCAACATGAACCGGGGCACCTTTACCTTCATTACTGCCATTCAGGACGAGACCCACCGTTTTGCCAACGCCTACCGCAAGCAGCAGATGAAGCAGAAAAGCTACTCCTCCACCCTGACCGAGGTGCCGGGCGTAGGCCCTAAAACCGCCAAAGCCCTGCTGGCGCAGTTCAAAAGCGTGGGCGCGGTGAAGGACGCCACCCCCGACCAGCTGGAAAACACTCCCGGTGTGGGCAAACAGCTGGCGCAGACCATCTACGAATATTTTCACAGGGAAGCATAAAAACACCCCCGGCATCCGAATGAAACGAAAACGGATGCCGGGGGTGTTCTGGGTTCAGGGGTCAATTCGTATAGGAGATGGAGAAACCGCCGGTGGTGGAACTGAGAGAAATTTTACGAGAGGCGTTAGCCTTGCCATCATAGACCGAGGTGTCCGTAAGCCCATTGGTGACGAGGTAATAGTCCGAGGCGCTGCCCTCCAGGGTCAAGGCGGCCTTGCCAAGGGTGACCGAGATGTTGACATCCTGAGCACCGGACAGCAGACCGATGGTGCAGTCCCCCATGGCAAGTTCGGCATCGAATTCCGGTGCGGACAGATGGTCAATGTGACAGCCGCCCGTGGCAAGATCAAAATCTGCATCCTTCACCGTCAGGCTGTCGGCAGAAACGTCCCCCATGGCAAGTTCCAGATCCAGTTCATCCAGAGAGAGGGTGCCAAGGTCAACGTCCCCCATGGCAAGTTCAATGTCCACCTCATGCAGAATATTTTCCGGAGCTGTAATGGTGAGCACAGCACTGTCAATATCAGGGAGAGCGCAGTATTTCGGGATATGGTAGGAAAACTCTGCGGTTCCGTCTTTTTCGTTGGAATGGGTGAGATACCGGGTCCTGAAGCCATCAAACTGCAGCGTGATGTCGGAAGCGTTTGGGTCAACAACAAAGAGAATGGTACCATAATCCAACTTCAGGGATAGTTTATCGTGGACCATCTCAGCAGAGAGGGAGAAAGTCAAGCTGTCTGAAGTGGAAACGGGAACGGGAACGGTGGGCTGCGTGGAGGCACTCTCGGCAGCTGTTTCCGCAGAGGGAGCAGGGATTTCCGAGGCAGGAGGAATGGACTCCACCGGCTGCACCGGGGTAGCTTTGGAGCGCTGGAAGAAAAAGCAACCCAACGCCAGCATTGCCAGCCCACAGCCCAGCACCATGCGCCAGCGGGAATGCGGCTTGCGGGCAGGGGGAACCGGGGCGGCAGAACTGCCTGCCGTGCTTTGCTCGTCCAGAATTTTGCGGGCGACCTCCTCGGGGCTGCCCAGCTCCGCAATGGCGCGGGCTTCGTTCTCCGGCCCGGCGGCATCCAGATAATCTTCGTAATAGCTCAAAGCGTCCTTGCGCTCAGTCTCCGGCAAAGGAGCCAGAAGCTGCTCCAGCGCAGCAAGAAATGCAGTACGGGTCATAAATCATTCCACCTCTCTGAAAAATGTGTCAATGGAAGAACGGTAGCGGCTCCACTCCTGCGCGTAGGCGGCAAGCTGCTGCTGCCCGGCAGCGGTGATCTGATAATAGCGTCGGTTGCGGCCGTTGACCGGGGCGTCGTACACTGTTAGCAGCTGGTCCTTCTGGAGCCGCCGCAGCACGGGATACAGGGTGGATTCGCTCAACTCCAGGGTATGGGTGACCTGTTGGGTGATCTTGTAGCCGTAGGTCCCTTCTGGCTCCTGAGCCACTACGGACAGCACAATGGCATCCAGCAGTGCGGCACTGATGGGAAAACTCATGTGGGAACAGCCTCCTTTCCGCAGTATGTGTTTCTATAATATTATATATCATATAATATTGCACAAGTCAATAGAAAATTTACCCTCTCAGTCTCGCTGCGCTCGCCAGCTCCCCCGAAGGGGGGCTTTACCGGCACGGACTGGCAGGCAACAAAAAAGCTCCCCCTTTCGGGGGAGCAGACTGAGAGGGCAGAGCTTCTCAGCTTTCAGAAGAAATATCCTGCCCAAAGTATTTTTCGCCCAGAGCTTTCAGGGTGCCGTCGGCCCGCAGCTCCTCAATGGCAGTGTTCAAAGCGTCCAGGTAGGCGGTGTTCTCGCTCTTGAGCACCGGGATGGCCACATGGGAGGCCTCGGCGGTCTGGGCCACCAGCTTGAAGTCTGCGTCCGGGTGGACGTTCAGGTAATCGTAGAAGGAGACGTCCGCGTTCAGGGTGGCGTCAATGCGGCCTGCGGTCAGCAGCTGAATGGTCTCCTCCAGCGTGTCGATGCCCTGCACGGTAGCGCCGTAGCTCTCGGCCAGCTCCATATAGGTGGAAGCCAGGCTGTTGGCGGTGGTCTTGCCCTTCAGGTCCTCAAAGCTGGTAATGTCGGTATTGTCCTTCCGGACGGCCAGAGCGGTGTGGATGTAGCCGTAGGGCACGGTAAAGTCGTAGGTCTTGGCCCGCTCCTCGGTGACCTCCACGCCGTTGCACACCAGGTCAAAGCGGCCTGCATCCAGCCCGGCAAACAGGCTGTCCCAGTCGCTCTCCACATACTCCGGTTCCACGCCCAGCTTTTCGGCGATGGCGCGGGAGACCTCTACATCGTAGCCTACCAGCGTGTCGGAGGCGTCGTGGTAGCTCCACGGCTGCCATGCGCCCTCCAGCGCTACCACCAGCTTGCCGCTGTTCTGGATGTCGCTTAGCTTATCCAGCGGTGCAGGGCCTGCGGTGCTGGATGCAGCGTCCTTGGAAGAGCAGCCGGTCAGGCTCAGCACCCCGGCGGCAGCCATAACGCTCATCAGAGAAATAAAGGTTCTGCGTTTCATAGAAATATCCTTTCAGTTAAAATGTTTGTCTAGGCGGCTATCGGGGAGCTTCTCCGAGGACCGTCCGCTGGGGTGGGACCCTGTTGCCCGTAGGGCAATAGGGCGGGCGATGGAATGGCCTGCAACGGCAACGACCGCCGCCAGCGGCGGAAACAGGGAGTTGCTGTTGGGACAGCGGCCAGCAGAATGCAAGGCTCGCTCAAGGGCCGCCGCATGCGCTGGGAGCCGCAACCCGTATTCGTGTCCGAGGAGGAAGCTCCCCGATGACCGTATATCACTCCGTGTGGGCGATCTTTTGCAAAAAGGCCCGGGTGCGCTCCTCCTTCGGGTCGGCAAAGAATTCGCGGGAGGGAGCCTGCTCCACCACCACGCCGTTCTCCATGAACACCGTCTTGGAGGAAACGTTGCGGGCAAAGCCCATCTCGTGGGTCACCACCAGCATGGTCATGCCCTCTTCGGCCAGCTGGCGCATCACCTCCAGCACCTCGCCGGTCAGTTCCGGATCCAGTGCACTGGTGGGCTCATCAAAATAGATGATCTCCGGGTCGGTGGCCAGGGCGCGGGCGATGGCCACGCGCTGCTGCTGGCCGCCGGAAAGCTGGCGGGGGTAGTAGTCGGCCCGGTCGGCCAGGCCTACCTTTTCCAGCATCTTCCGGCCGATGGCGTCCGCTTGGGCGGCGGGCATCTTCCGGGCCACGATCAGGCCTTCGGTCACATTCTGCAGGGCGGTCTTGTTCCGGAACAGGTTGTAGTTCTGGAACACAAAGGCCGTCTTTTTGCGCAGGCGGGCGATGTCGGCCCGGCTGGCATGGGCCAGGTCAAAGGCCGCGCCGTCCAGCACCAGCTGCCCTTCGTCGGCGGTCTCCAGAAAGTTCAGGCAGCGCAGCAGGGTGGTCTTGCCGGAACCGGAGGGGCCGAGGATGGCCACCACGTCGCCCTTTTCCACCGTCAGGTCCACGCCCTGCAGCACCGGCAGTTCGCTGAGCACCTTGCGGGGTGCGGGGCCGAAGTGCAGGCCGGGCCGGGCCATGGTGCGGAAGGTCTTGTGGACATTCTGGATCTCTAACATTGCCATAGGTTCCACACTCCTTTCTTACTGAAAGCCGCGGGCGTTGAGCCGGCGCTCCAGCACAGCCTGCAGTTTGGTGATGACCGTGCAGAACAGCAGGTACACCACCGCTACCTCGCAGTAGATGGGCAGGAAGATGTAGGTGCGGGCCGCCACGCGCTGACCGGCTAGGAACATCTCCGCCACCGTGATGTTGGACGCCAGCGAGGTGTCCTTGATCATGCCGATGAGGGAGTTGGAGAGGGCGGGCACGGCGGTGCGCAGGGCCTGCGGCAGCACGATGCGGCGCATGATCTGCCACCAGCTCATGCCCACGCAGTAACCGGCTTCCAGCTGGCCCTGGGGCACGCTTTCCAGGGCCCCTCGCATGGTCTCGGCGCAGTAGGCACCCTCGTTGATGGCAAAGGTGATGACGGCCGCCGGGAAGGCGTCCAGCATGATGCCCAGGCTGGGCAGGCCGTAGAAGATGATGTACAGCTGCACCAGCAGCGGGGTGCCGCGCACGACCCAGATGTAGAACCGGGCGATCTGCCGCAGCACCGGCACGTTGGCGTACTGGATCAGAGCCACGACCACCGCGATGATCATGGCAAAAAAGAAGGAGATGATGGTCAGCGGGATGGTCATGGTCAGGCCGGAGGTCAGGATCCGGGGCAAGGCCTCCGCCAGCACGCTGACCGTGCGGTTGGATAAAAGTGCTTCAAACATGGGATAAGATCCTCAGAATCCATGCAAAAGAGGGGGCAACAGCTCCCTCTGGGGTGTTTTCGGACAAGAGTAGAATACACCCTGAACTGGGGTTTAAGTCAAGAGGGTCGGGGGTGAAATCCTACAAAACCTACCAGAATACTATAGCATGAAATGCCCGGCGGTGCAAATGATTTGCAAAAAACGCGTATTGTGAACAAAAACACCCCTGCGCCTGTGGGAACTTTGTGCAATGCGGCAAGCCGGTTGACGGGGCAGGCGCTTTCGTGTACAATGGGCATAACAACGTGCACACCGGGTTTGCCGGTGCCGCGCAAATTCACCGGCGGCCCGGCTGCCGGTGCAAACGGAGGACACAAACGTGACGAAACGGAAGATTGGCGTTCTGGGTGCAGGTACCTGGGGCATGGCGCTGGCGCGGATGCTGACCGTCAGCGGCAACGAAGTGCAGGTGTGGTCGGCCATCGAGGCTGAGGTGGACAACCTCTCCGCCGCTAGGGTGCACCCCAACCTGCCGGGCATGAAGATCCCGGCCGAGCTGCAGTTTACCAAGAGCATGGAGGAAGTGTGCACCGGTAAGGATGTGCTGCTGTTTGCAGTGCCGTCGGTGTTCGTGCGGTCCACCACCGCCAAAGCCCGCCCCTATATCCCGGACGGCCAGATCATTGTGGATGTGGCCAAGGGTATGGAGCCGGATACCTTATATACCATGACCGAGGTGATCGCCGACGAGCTGAACAAGGAAGGCGGCCCCAAAAACTACAAGCTGGTGGCCCTGAGCGGCCCCACCCACGCCGAGGAAGTGGCGCTGGATCTGCCCACCACCATCGTATCGGCCTGCCCGGATGACGAGGCAGCTCGCTTTGTGCAGGACGTGTTCAGCAACACCTGCATGCGCGTGTACACCAACCCCGACATCAAGGGCGTGGAGCTGAGCGGTGCCCTGAAGAACGTGATCGCACTGGGTGTGGGTATCTCCACCGGCCTTGGCTACGGCGACAATGCCCGTGCGGCTCTGATCACCCGCGGCATCGCCGAGATCGCCCGTCTGGGCGTGGCCATGGGCTGCAACATCCACACCTTTGCAGGCCTGGCTGGCATCGGTGATTTGATCGTGACGGCCACCAGTATGCACAGCCGCAACAACCGCGCCGGCATCCTCATCGGCAAGGGCGAAAGCCCGGAGCAGGCCGTGAAGGAAGTGGGCATGGTGGTGGAGGGCATCAACGCCCTGCCCGCCGCCATGGAACTGGCCGCCAAGTACCAGGTGGAAATGCCCATCGTCCAGACGGTGAACGCCATCGTCAAGGAGGGCATGAGTGCCAGCGACGCACTGCGCACCCTGATGGATCGTGACCGCAAGAACGAGATGCCCCAGGGCTACGAGAACGTATAAGAATTGATACCGGAAAGGCACAGCTGTTCTGAGAACGGCTGTGCCTTTTT
>CABQHF010000127.1 GCA_902463905.1 uncultured Faecalibacterium sp.
GTAGTAGGCACGGCGGGCAGGGCGGGGGCGCTTTTCGCCGGACGCCGCCGGGGTGCTGTTCTGGTTCTGTTTGCCGCGGGGTGCGGGAGAAGCGTTTTCTTTTTCTTTCGTCTGAGCCATTCTTGACCTCCAAAAATAATGGCAGCATGGGCCGTCTCCGTAAGAGAGACAGCCGGCCGCTGCATGGGGAAGCACCGGATCTTTGCATCGGCTTCCGTTGGATGCACCGTATAGAATTGTCCTGTCAGCGTGCTTTTGGCACTGCTGGTCGTTCCACAGGGATCCTTCAGCCCGTACAGTCCATCTGTTCGATGCGACCGCGGCTTATCTGCAGGAACGTCTGAGCGCACGCCTCTGGTGCGCCCCTATACGCATTTTGTTACGCTAAGTATAGTATTTCGCACCGGTTTTGTCAATTCCAAGGTTTGGCAAAGGGTGGCCGCTTTATACATTCGCACTTGACATCCCGGCGGAAATAGCGCTAAATAGAGATACTATCTTACAAAGGAGAACCCGCATGAAGCAGGTCGAAGTGTACACCGACGGTGCCTGCAGCGGCAACCCCGGCCCCGGCGGCTGGGGCGCTGTGCTGCGCTACCGTTTCAACGGCAAAGTTTACGAGAAGGAATTGAGCGGCGGTGACGCCAGCACCACCAACAACCGCATGGAACTCACTGCGTTCATCGAGGCCATGCGCCAGCTCAAGGAGCCCTGTGAAGTGCGCTACTGCTCCGACAGCCAGTATGTGATCAACGGGCTGGAAAAAGGCTGGGCCAAGGGCTGGAAGCGCCGGGGCTGGAAGAAGTCGGACGGATCCCCTGCCCTGAACCCGGATCTCTGGGCCCAGGCACTGGAGCAGGAAGCCCGGCACAACATCACTTACATCTGGGTCAAGGGCCATGCAGGCCACCCGGAAAACGAACGCTGCGACCAGCTGGCCGTGGCACAGAGCAAAGCACATGGCGGGAGGCAGGGAACATGAGCGACGCATTTTTGCCCGGCAGCGGGTTTGATACCTACGAGAGCCAGGACAAGGTCCTGATGCAGATGGACGGCAGCACGGAGGCCGCTGTGGCGGTGCGCATTTTGCAGCAGCAGGGGTTTGCCGTGGTGGGCGCGGTGGTGCGCCTTGTCCCGGAGCAGGCCGAAGCCGCGCAGGCTGCCAAAAAGGCCGCCGAGGCGCTGGGCATCGAGTGTATCCTGCTGAACGCCGAGGCACTGGCTCAGCAGCCGGAGGCCGCCGGCACGCATCCGCAGTTCGCTGCCCTGCTCACCGCTGCCGACAAACTGGGCATCCAGTATATCGCCACTGGTAGCCGCGCCCGGCTGGAGCTGGGTTCCGACGGCGTGCACACGGTGCTGCCTCCGGTGGACATCTCCCAGGACGACAGCGCCGCCCTGACTGCGCTGCCACAGGAGACACTGGCCCGCCTGCTGCTGCCTCTGGGCGAGTTTGATGCCGGGGATCTGGCCGATCTGGCGCAGGAATTCAAGTTGTAAGACTACCTTACATTTCCCCGGTTTTCCGGGACGCAAAAAAGGCACCGCTGCTGCGGTGCCTTTTTTAGCTGCATTGTCGGCTCAGTCGTTCTGGGAATGCACGATATCGCGCCAGTCCAGATCTCCGCGCTCCAGGCCGTGGATCAGCACCTCGGCGGTGGCGATGTTGGTGGCCATGGGGATGTTGTGCACATCGCACAGGCGCAACAGGGTCATCTCATTCGGCTCACTGGGCTTTGCGTTGATGGGGTCACGGAAAAACAACAGCAGGTCGATCTCATTGCAGGCGATGCGGGATGCGATCTGCTGATCGCCGCCCTGCACACCAGCCAGAAAACGCTGCACCTGCAAACCGGTCGCTTCTGCGATGAGCTTGCCTGTTGTGCCGGTCGCCACCAACTTATGCTGGCTCAGGATGCGGCAGTAGGCCGTACAAAACTGAACCATCAACTCCTTTTTGGAGTCATGCGCAATCAGTGCAATCGTCATCTGTTATCTCTCCTCTATTGTCTCATTTGCGGAAATTTCCCTTTGTACAAAATAATATCACAAAAACCAATCATTTACAACCGTTTTTTATACAGGATATTCAATTTTGTTTTAAATTCTCACAGCACAGGTCACAATTCGACGTCAGCCTGCACTTCCCTGCTCCGCCTGCGTCTCACCTGTCGGCGCATCCTGGGTCGCATCATCCGTGGCAGCGGCATCGGTCCCGTTGTCCGAGGAATCCACCGTGGAATCCGCACCAGCCTGTGCGGGGTTCACATAGGGGTCCACTTCCAGTGTGCCGTCCTTCATGGCAAAGTAAGCATTGGCGATATCCACCACCAGGTCGCCGGCACGGGCACCATAGCCGCCGTACTCGATGGTGATGCCGATGGCGATTTCCGGGTCATCTGCCGGCAGGTAGGCGATCATCATGGCGTTCAGGTAGTGCTTGCCGGGGGCGTAGGTCTCGCTGCGCTGGGGGGTGCCCGTCTTGCAGGCGATGGCGATGGGGTAGCTGGAGATCTTGCCGGTGATGGTGCTGGGCACCTCTTTCATGCCCTGCCGCACCAGTGCAAAGGTGTGGCCGTCATCCTCGATCACGTCCATCACTTCGGGCTGGGTCTCGCTGATCACCTCGCCGGTGTTGGTATCCAGGATGGCCTTGACGAAGTGGGTGCGGTAGCGCACACCGTTGTTGGCCAGCGTAGCCGCATAAGTGGCCAGCTGAATGGGGGTGACCACCGTATTGCCCTGACCGATGGCCGCCTGAATGTCCAGCGAGGTGTTGTAGTTGCTGTCGTTCTTGGTGGTCAGACGGCCCAGGCTCTCGCTCACCTCCACGCCGGTGCGCTGCGCCAGACCCAGCTTGTAGGCATAGGCGTCGTAGACGTCACTGGTCAGGCGGCGGCCCACATCGTAGAAGAAGATGTTGCAGCTCCACTTGATGGCATCCACCACGCTGATGTTGCCGCTGTGGCCGTGCCGGGTGCAGCGTGGGCGGTAGTCCTTATAATAGGTATACACGCCCGTGCAGTTCACGGTGGAATACTGGTTGATGAGGCCGCTGTCCAGTGCAGCCACGGCCACAGCCGGCTTGAAGGTGGAGCCGGGGGTGTACAGGCCCTGCAGGCAGCGGTTGAACAGGGGCAGGCCGGGGTCTTCGCTGTATTCGTCATACTGGGTGGCGTAAAGGTTCTGGTCAAAGCTGGGGTAGTTGGAGGCCGCCAGCACGCTGCCGTCCTTCACATCGAGAACCACCGCCGCACCGGCAGCGGCCTTCATGTTGCCGGTGATATAGGTGCGGTTGATCATATCAATGTTGTTGGCCAGGGCCTTGTCCACTGCCCGTTGGAAGTCACTGTTGATGGTGAGCTGCACCGTGTGGCCCGGCTCCGGCACGGTGGTGAGCTGGGTGTTCACGATGACACCGTCGGAATCGCGGGTGATGGTCTCCACGCCGTCCTTGCCGCGCAGCTCATCCTCATAGGCAGATTCCAGGCCGGAAATGCCCAGCACATCATTCATATTGTAGCCCTTATCCCGCAGAGGGTAGGTCACCTGACCATTCTCGTCAGTCACCTTCCACTTTTCGGCTGTGATCTTGCCCACACGGCCCAGCACTGCCGGGACGATATCGCCCTGCTCATAGCTGCGGGTGCTGGTCTGCACGACCTCCACACCGGGCAGCGAGAGACTGTTTTCCTTGATGGTGGCCACAGTCACATCGCTGACGTTTTCGGCCATGACAAAGTTGTTCACGTTGGAAAACGCCTGCAGATCCATCTCATAGTGGATGCCTGCCAGGATGCGCTGCCACCGCAGCGGCAGATCCTGCAGGTTGTTCTTTTCCACCAGCATCTCCATCACGTCGTTGGCGGTGGCGTACTGCTGCAGGCCCAGGTTCTCCTTCATATTGGCCAGCTGCCGCTGCTCACTGCTGTTGTCGTCCTCGGCCGTGAAGGTGTAGTTGCCCACCGCGTCCGGCTGGCTGATGAGCAGAGTGTCGGTCCAGCCTTCGCCGTTTTTCTCAAACAGTTCCACCAGCCGCTGCAGCAGGCTGTCCAGATCTTCGTCGCCCATCTGCAGCTTGTTGAGCACCACATTGTAGCTGGTGGTGGTGGTGGCAATGCGCTTGCCGGTGCTGTCCACGATGTCGCCGCGGGCAGCCGTGACCGTAAAGTTGTAATCCGTCGTATTGGTGGCACGGGACTTGTACTCGTCGCCGTTGACCAGCTGCAGAAAGATCAGCCGCAGCCCGTACAAGCCCATGACCAGCGCCGCCACTGCAATGAGCAGGATCATGCGCCGCACGACGGTTTTGCGTTCGTTCTGGTTCATCCGTATTTCCTCCGGCGGTCAGACCACGCCGTTGTCGATCTTGAACTTATTATAAATGTGCCGTACGATGGCAAATTCCACCAGCGATGCCGGGATGGTGAGGGCCGCCGAGGGCAGTACGAACCACAGGTAGCGCCGTGCCGCGCCGCTGTAGCCAGGCATCCGGTAAAAGAACAGCCAGTCGCAGGAGAGCACCAGCAGGGCCGCTGCCGCCGAGATGACCGCAAAGTTGCCCGGAGCGCTCTGCAGGTACAGCTGCACCAGCACGCCCACGGCAAAGCAGAGCAGCATCATTTCCAGTGCCAGCATGCCCACGGTGCGCCCGGCGGTGTAATCCCACAGCAGGCCGCACACCATGCCGAACAGTGCCCCGGCAAATTCGCCCTCACACACCGACACGGCCAGACAGAGCGGAAGCAGCAGCAGCGGCTTTGCCTGCCCCAGCTGGAACAGGCCCGGTGTCGTCTGCAGCGCCGCGCACACGAACAGGCCCAGCACATAGCAGCACCACTTCAAAATCAGGCTGCGGCTGCGCTTGCGGCGAGATTCCATACATCGGCCTCCTTAATAATCGGTAATGATAAACACATGCTTGGCCGTGCGCGGGTCTGCCCCCGGCTTGATGACCGCGCTGGAGGATTTGCCGCTCTGTTCCGGCACCACTTCCTGCACGGTGCCCACCAGCAGGTTTGCCGGGAACACACCGCCCAGGCCGGTGGTGATCACCTGATCGCCCTTGCGGGCCTCGGTGGCACGGTCGAGGTTCGTCAGTTCACACAGGCCGTCGGACGCATAGTCTGCACTGCCGGTGACGATGCCGTTCTCCCGCGTGCGGGAGATCACGCCTGCCGCGTTGAAGCTGGGGTGCAGGATGGTCATCACCTTGCAGCTGGTGGCGTCGGCTTCCACCACCATGCCCAGCAGGTAGCCGCGGTCGCTGATGACGGCATCGTTCACCGCCACACCGTCCGTGGTGCCCTGATCCAGTGTGAAGCCGCCGAACTCGTCCAGCGGGTCACGGCCGATGACAAAGGCCGACACATAGGTAGCCTCTGCGTTGGTGTCCTGGATGCGGGCCAGTGCCTTGTAAGCTTCGTTCTCGGCCTTGATGCGGTCGTAATCCACCATCTGCTGGCGCAGCTCCGCATTTTCGGCTTCCAGCTGTTCGTTCCGATCCATGACATCGTCGATGCTGGCATACTTTTCCCACACCGAGGCCACACCGCCGCTGATGGCGGAGGTAACTTTCTGGATGGGGGTAAGCACTACGCTGAGCAGCTCCTGCGGGGCTGCCGTCAGGCGGCCGTTGGCACCGGCATAGGCCATGATGCCCACCAGGAACACTGCCACGATGATCAGTATCCTGAATTTCCAGGTATCAAAAAAATCTTTCAAGGGGTCTGTCCTCCCATTCGGAACACGCCTGCGCTCCCACAAAAAAGCGCGGACAGCCGTGCCATCCGCGCAAGGGTCTTGTTTGCAGCGGAAAACAGCGCAGGTGCAACGTCAATAGCTTTTCCGCAAGAGATCCGGCCCGCTCAGGGGCCGTCGATCACATATGTCCGCCGTCGGTGTCCAGCACATCGTGCAGCACATCCACATGATCCAGCACCGCACCGGCACCCTTGGCCACGCAGTCCAGCGGATCCTCTGCAACGTGCACGTCAATGCCGGTCTCGCTCTGGATCAGCTGATCCAGACCGCGCAGCAGGGCGCCGCCGCCGGTCAGGGTGATGCCGCGGTCGATGATATCGGCGCTCAGTTCCGGCGGGGTACGCTCCAGCGTCTCCTTGATGGCGCTGGTGATCTTCTCCAGACACTCCAGCAGGGCGGCACGCACGTCCTCAGAGTGCACCACGATGTTCTTGGGCAGGCCGTCCACCAGGTTGCGGCCCTTGATCTCCATGGTCAGCTCCGGGTCCAGAACATAGGCGGAACCGATCTCGATCTTGATCTGCTCGGCGGTGCGCTCACCGATGAGCAGGTTGTACTTGCGCTTGATGAAGGCGATGATGGCCTGATCGAACATATCACCGGCCATGCGCACGCTGCGGGAGGCCACGATGCCGCCCAGAGAGATCACGGCGATCTCAGCCGTGCCGCCGCCGATGTCCACGATCATGCTGCCGGTGGGCTCGCTGATGGGCAGGCCCGCACCGATGGCGGCAGCCATGGGCTCCTC
>CABQHF010000128.1 GCA_902463905.1 uncultured Faecalibacterium sp.
GCTGAGCGAGAATGTGGCCATCACGCTGGTGGTGGTGTGCATCACCCCGCTGAGTTTGCTGGTGGCCAGCTTTCTGGCCAAGCGCAGCTACAAATACTTCCAGGGCCAGAGCAGCGTGCGCGGTGAGCAGACCGCACTGGTCAACGAGATGATCGAGGGCCAGAAGGTGGTGCAGGCCTTCGGCCATGAGGCCGAGAGCCTGCACGCCTTTGACGAAGTGAACGGCCGGCTGCAGGATGTGAGCCTGAAGGCCATCTTCTTTTCCAGCATGACCAACCCCGCCACCCGCTTTGTGAACAACATCGTGTACGCCGGTGTGGGCCTGGTGGGTGCGCTGTACGCTGTGAGCGGCGGCATCACCATCGGCCAGCTGAGCGTGTTTTTGAACTACGCCAATCAGTATACCAAGCCCTTCAACGAGATCTCCGGCGTGGTCACTGAGCTGCAGAACGCGCTGGCCTGCGCGGCCCGCGTCTTTGAGCTGCTGGACGCCGATGACCAGATCCCGGAGGCAGAGAATGCCAGCGTGCTGCAGCCGGACGGCCATGTGCAGCTGGAGGATGTGTCCTTCCGCTATCTGCCCGACCGCCCGCTGATCGACGGCCTGAACCTGGACGTGAAGCCCGGCCAGCGCATCGCCATCGTGGGGCCCACCGGCTGCGGCAAAACCACCCTCATCAACCTGCTCATGCGCTTCTACGATGTGAACGGCGGCTCCATCAAGGTGTCCGGCACCGATATCCGGGATGTGACCCGTGCCTCCCTGCGCGGCAGCTACGGCATGGTGCTGCAGGATACCTGGCTGCGGGCCGGTACGGTGCGTGAGAACATCGCCTACGGCAAACCGGATGCCACGCTGGAAGAGGTGGTGGCTGCCGCCAAGGCCGCCCACGCCGACAGCTTCATCCGCCGCCTGCCGGAGGGTTACGACACCGTCATCGCCGAGGACGGCGGCAACATCAGCCAGGGCCAGAAGCAGCTGCTGTGCATCGCCCGCGTGATGCTCTGCCTGCCGCCCATGCTGATCCTGGACGAAGCTACCTCCTCCATCGACACCCGCACCGAGGTGCGCATCCAGAAGGCCTTTGCCCGCATGATGCAGGGCCGCACCAGCTTCATCGTGGCGCACCGCCTGTCCACCATCCGTGAGGCCGACGTCATCCTTGTGATGAAGGACGGCCACATCGTGGAGCAGGGCAACCACGACGAACTGCTGGCCGCAGGCGGCTTCTACGCCAAGCTGTACAACAGCCAGTTCGAGGGTGTGGAGACCTGAGCCAAAGCCCCATAAAACCACAAAAATCCCGTCTGAAACAGTTCAGACGGGATTTTTTCGTGCACATTTTACGTTTTGGAAACGGGGATCAGCCCTTCATGGGCACAAAGCCCACCAGATCTTTGACGACCTCCCCGGCAATGATCAGCCCTGCCACCGAGGGCACAAAGGCGTTGGAGCCCGGCACTGCACGGCGCACAGTGCACTTGCGCTGGGTGCCCGGGGGGCAGATGCAGTGGTTCTTGCAGCTGATGGAGTCGTCCTCGATGGGGGTCATGGCAGGCTCTTTGGAGTAGACCACCTTCAGGTGCTTGATCTTGCGCTTGCGGCACTCGGTGCGCATCACCTTGGCCAGCGGGCAGACCGAGGTCTTGTAGATGTCGGTCACCTCAAAGCGGGTGGGATCCATCTTGTTGCCGGCACCCATGGAGCAGATGATGGGCACCCCGGCTTCCTTGCACTTCATCACCAGAGCCAGCTTGCCGGTGACGGTGTCGATGGCGTCCACCACATAGTCGAACTGGGAGAAGTCGAAGCTGTCCTGGGTCTCCGGGCCGAAGAAGGTCTTGTAGGTAGTGACCTTGATGTCCGGGTCAATGTCGTGGACGCGCTCCTCGGCCACATCCACCTTGAATTTGCCCACGGTCTTGCGGGTGGCAATGATCTGGCGGTTGAGGTTGGTCAGGCAGACCTTATCATCGTCGATGAGGTCCAGTGCGCCCACACCGCTGCGGGCCAGTGCCTCCACCGTGTAGCCGCCCACACCGCCGATGCCGAACACGGCCACGCGGGAATTGTGCAGCTTTTCCATTGCCTCTGCGCCCAGCAGCAGCTGGGTGCGGGAATACTGATCTTGCATTGCGTTTTGTCTCCTTGTTACTTTTCCACTCTCGTAATGATGCCGCCGCCCAGCACCACATCCCCCTGATACAGCACCACCGACTGGCCGGGCGTGGGGGCGCGCTGGGGCTGGTCGAACTCCAGCCGGAAGCCGTTTTCCGCCGGGTAAACGGTGGCGGCCTGCTCGGTCTGGTGATAGCGGGTGCGGGCCGTGACCCGCAGCGGTCCGGTCAGCTCCGGGATGGCGATCCAGTTCACATCCTCCGCATAGACGATACGGTCGAACAAAGCACTCTCCGGGCCGACGGTGACCGTGTTGGCCTGCATGTCCTTGCCGCAGACGTACACCGGGGCCCCCAGTGCCAGCCCAAGGCCCTTGCGCTGGCCCAGCGTGTAACGCACCGCACCGTTGTGGGTGCCCACCACCTTGCCGCTCTCGTCCAGAAAATCACCGGCGGGGTAGTGCTTGCCGGTAAAGCCCTCCATAAAGCGGGCATAGTCGCCGTCGGGCACAAAGCAGATGTCCTGGCTGTCGTGTTTGCGGGCATTGATGAAATGATGCTGCTCGGCGATGGCACGCACCTCGGTCTTGTGCAGGGCCCCCAGCGGCAGGCGCACATGAGCCAATTGCTGCTGGGTGAGGTTGTACAGCACATAGCTCTGATCCTTGCCCTCATCCAGCCCCTTTTTGAGCAGCCAGCGGCCGGTGTCCGGGTCCTGTTCCACCCGGGCATAGTGGCCGGTGACCACATATTCCATGCCGTGGGCCTGCGCCCAGTTCAACAGATGGTTGAACTTCATATATTTATTACAATCAATGCAGGGGTTTGGGGTGCCGCCGGCCTCATACACCCGGACAAACTTCTCGATGATCTGTTCCCGGAAGTCGGCGGTAAAGTCCAGCACCTCGTAAGGGATATCCAGGGCAAAGGCCACCTCGGCGGCGTCCTCGATGTCCTTTTCCGAGCAGCAGGTGTGGAAACCGGACTGCCCCAGCATCTCGTTGTGGGTCAGGCGCATGGTGATGCCGGTGCAGTCGTATCCGTCCCGCTGCATCAGCCAGGCAGCCACCGAGCTGTCCACGCCGCCGCTCATGGCAATGAGGGCGCGCGGGGGCCGGGGCGCAGAGTTCTGTGTGGTCATAGCTTCTCCTTTGGCGTGTTCAGCACACTAAAACAGTAGTATAATAGTAACGCGGCAAAAACCGGTTGTCAAGACGCAGAAATTTGCCCTGCGGCGTCCAGCAGGCACTGCCGCTCGTTGGGCAGCTGCCCCCGGATGACCGCGTCCAGCAGGGCTTCCAGCGTCCTGCGCAGGCCGGGCCCTGCCGGGATGCCCGCCGCCATCAGGTCGCGGCCGTTCACGGCCAGCTGGCTGACCCGGCAGCACACGCCGTCGGCGTCCAGCTGTGCGGCCAATTTTGCCTGCGCGGCAAAATCAGCCGCCCGTTCCGGCTCCATAGCAGCGCCCAGCGCCGCCAGCCGCTGTACGGTGTGCAGGTCGTACCGGCCCAGCAGTTTTCGGATGCGGATGACCGTATCGGGGGCAGCATCCTGTCCGGGAGCGGCGGAAGTTTCTCCGAGGACCGTCCGCTGGGGTGGGACCCTGCTGCCGCAGGCAGTAGGGCGGGCGATGGAATGGCCCGATTCGTGTCCGAGGAGAAAGCTTCCGCCGCTCCCTCCTGTTTCCCTCACCAGCACCGCCGTTTCTTCCACCCAGGCGTTGGAGCAGCGCAGGCGCTTCAGGGTTTTGCGGGTGCCGTCCTCGCCAAGGCTCATCAGCAATGCGGCCCACCGCACGGGCAGATCCTCTGTGCCCGCCGGGCAGGCATCCACCACCGGCTTTGCGGCCTGCAATGCCGGGGCGGAAAGCTCCGGCATAATAACTTTTAGTATTTTTTCATCAAGATATGCCGCCGGGGCAGGTGCTGCCAGCAATTTAGACAGCTCTTCTTCGATTCGCTCCACCGACACGCAGTCCAGATGGGCACACAGTGCCCGGGCCGCCTGCCCGGTGGGCGGGTCGATGACAAAGCCAAACCGCGCCGCAAACCGGTACAGCCGCAGGATACGCAGGGCGTCCTCTTCAAAACGGGCGGCAGGGTCCCCCACGGCCCGCAGGATGCCCTGCTGCAGATCCTGCTGTCCGCCAAAGGGATCGATGACCCCCTCGGCGTCGTTGTAGGCCATGGCGTTGATGGTGAAATCCCGCCGAGCCAGATCCTGCCGCACATCCGGCACAAAGTGCACTTCGTCCGGGTGGCGGCCATCGGTGTAGCTGCCCTCGGTGCGGAAGGTAGTGGTCTCGTACAGCTGCCCGCCGTGCTTGACCGTCACGGTGCCGTGCTGCAGCCCGGTGGGGATGCACTGCTCTTCCCCGAACAACGCCAGCACCTGCTCCGGCCGGGCGCTGGTACACAGATCCCAGTCATGCGGGGTGCGCCCCAGCAGGCTGTCCCGCACGCAGCCGCCCACCGCATAGGCCGCATACCCGGCCTGCTGCAGCCGGGCCAGCAGTACCGCTGCACCGGCGTCCAATCGGATGTTTTGCATGGGTCACGCCTCCTCGTACTGCAGGGTGATCTGCATCCCGTCTGCGCCGCACACTGCCGCCGGGAAGATGCTCTGCGCCTGGGGCAGATCTGCTTCCGGGTCGGTGATCATGGGGGAATAGTGGGTCAGCCAGAGGCGATGCGCCCCGGCGCGGGCCGCCAACGCGGCGCTCTGCCCAAAGGTGCTGTGCCCCCACTGAGTTGCCTGGGCTTCCTGCTCCGGAAGCGCATAGGTGGCGTCGCAAATCAGCAGGTCAGCGCCCTGTGCGGCCTGCTCCAGCGCGGCGCAGGGGGCCGTGTCGCCGGAGAATACCATGCTCAGCCCCCGGCGCGGCGCGCCCAGCACCTCCGCCGGGGCCACGGTGCGGCCTTTCACGAGAACGCTCTGCCCCTGCTGCAGAAGTTTCCATTGCTGCACCGGCACCCCCAGCGCCCGGGCCCGGGCCGGGTCGAACCGGCCTGCCCGGGGCAGCTCCAACCGATAACCCACGCTGGGCACCCGGTGCCGGGTGGCAAAGGGGCGCAGCACAGCACCCGCCGGCCAGCCCTCCGACAGCGCATCCAGTGCCAGCGGCCCGTCTGCTTCCTGCAGGCGCACGGCATAGGGCAGCGGCCCGGTGAGGGCACGCACGGCGCTCCAGATGCCGGCAAGCCCTTTCGGCCCCACCAGCAGCAGCGGCCGGGTGCGGCCCTGCGCGCCCAGCGTCTGCAGCAGGCCCGGCAGGCCGAAGATGTGGTCGCCGTGATAATGGGTCAGACAGACGGTGTCCGCGCGCATCAGGTTGACCCCGGCACGGCGGGCCGCCGCCTGAGTGCCCTCGCCGCAGTCGAACAGCAGCCCATGACCGCCGCAGGCCGCAAAGGCTGCACTGAGGGCACGATCCGGCAAGGGCATGGTGGCTGCTGTGCCCAGTAAGGTGATCGTCAGCATAAAAACTCCTTTGGATGAATGGTTCTCTCTTTATCTTACCACAGCAGCCCCTCCTGCACAATCATCTGCCGCCCTGCATAGGATAGGCAAACACAAAAAAGGGGGCGCAGACCATGCGGCACAGACCTGGCCGACCCGGCTTCTTCCGCCCGCAGCGCAGGCACTGGCTGCGCGGGCTGATGCTGGCCGTGCTGGTGCTGGCGGTGCTGTTTCTGTTGTACGGCTGCGCCGTGCAGCGGCTGATCTATTCTTCCCGTGGGATAATGATCTTTCTGCCGGAACGGCCGCTGCTCTGAACAGCAAAAGAGGGACGACTGCCGTCGTCCCTCTGGGGTGGGTCACATCAGTAATTGATCTTCTTCAGCTCAAAGTAGCTCTGGGGGTGTGCGCACACCGGGCACTTGAGCGGAGCCGACTTGCCGATGAAGGTGTAGCCGCAGTTCCGGCACTGCCACAGCTGCTGCTCTTCGCGGGCGAACACCTTCTGGTTCTTCAGGTTCTCGGCCAGGGCACGGTAGCGCTCCTCGTGCTCCTTCTCGATCTGTGCCACCATGGTGAACAGGGCTGCGATCTGGTTGAAGCCCTCCTCGCGGGCCTCCTTGGCCATGCGGGGGTACATCTCGGTCCACTCGTCGTGCTCGCCGCCGGCGGCCATGTCCAGGCAGGTGAGCGTGTCGGGGATGGCACCGCCGCACAGCAGCTTGAACCAGATCTTTGCATGTTCCTTCTCGTTGCCGGCGGTCTCCTCAAAGATGGCAGCCAGCTGCTCATAGCCTTCCTTCTTGGCCATGCTGGCAAAGTAGGTGTACTTGTTGCGTGCCTGGCTCTCGCCTGCAAAGGCTTCCCACAGGTTTTTCTCGGTCTTGGTACCCTTGAGTTCCATA